>CAYUEH010000820.1:0-2387 GCA_964442465.1 uncultured Laspinema sp.
GGTTGGCTCTCCCATCGGCTCCCTAATGCGGGGAGTTGGGGGAGTTGGGGGAGATTGGGGAGTTGGGGGAGATTGGGGAGGAAACGACTGAAGTCGTTACTACAAACTTCCCCATCTTCCCTATCCTCCCTATCCTCCTCATCTTCCCTATCCTCCCTATCCTCCCCCCCTAATGCCTTGGCGATCGCCTCCTTAGAGGGAGCAACTTTTTTACAGGACTGACGTTTGTTCAAGGGATTGAACCCGATGGGGTTGATGCTTTTGATTAAAGGCATCTCCTCTCTACTTCAGGTGATGGGTCGGTCCTGTTCTATCAATACACCAGAAATATTACGGATTGTAAACTAAAATGGCACGTTCAAAACGGAAAAATCGCCCGGAGGAATTCTCTGACGGGCAAGCGATTAATCATGATCTGCCCGGGAGGGATGGGCCCGATCGCCGTGGTTGGACTGCCATCGTAGGGGGCGATCGTCCCGCGAAATGCCGGATCTTCGAGCAAGGCGGCATATTCAGCCGGGGTCAGGGGGGTGCCATCGATGGGCGATCGGCCTTGGGTAATAATTTCCGTTCGCAAGATTTCCTCGGGGACATCAGAGGCGGGAGGTAAAGCATTAGCCAGGGGGGTGATCCCCAACAGCATTCCCCCGACTAAAATCAACTGAATTAAACCGGAGTGACCCGAGAATTTAGAACCGATGGATTGGTGGCGATCGCGCATACAAATTAATAGAGGATATTCTTAACTTTTATTATCATATTTGCAGCCCTTTTCTATCAGTCTGAGGTCATAAATAAGTCACAATAACCGGCGGGGGATCAATCCCCCGCCGGTTGTTGCCACTGGAGCCTCAAAAAATAACCCTCGACAAATGTCAAGGGTTTTTGACTCAGATGAGTTGAGCAAGGGCGTGAGTTTCAGGCCCTTACTGCAAGTTAATCGTTATGTAGTTGTTGTTATTCCAATTCGTACACCCGTCCCGGCTGTTGTTTTAAGGAGCAGTCGGAGCGGTTTCAGGAGTCGTTGGAGTCGCTTCGGGAGTGGCTTCGGGAGTCGTTGCCGGGGTCTCCACAGCTTCGGGGGCTGTTTGGTCTACAGGAACTTCCTCTGTGGGGGTAATCGTAGCAGGGGTTTCCGGGTCATTGGTATTGCAGGCTACAACAGAGGTAGACAAAGCGAGTAAAACAGCTAAACTGGCGATTTTGTTTTTCATCAGAAATGCCTTTGGTATGTTTGGAAACTCGCCACTTTAGTGGTGAGAGGAAAAACAACTCAGGCGACTTTAGTCGCCGTGAAATACAGAACCCATTGCCGCCTTGGGGTTGCTTTGCTTGGGGTGCTTTTGTAATGCACGAACGACAGGACAATTACTGTCTCAAGTTCTACAACCGAAGTACGCACAATAGTGTGCTGCGGAAGAGCCTCCCATTTCTGGGGTAAAGTTTTCCTCGTCAAGGTTATTTAGGCTTGTTAGGTCTAGCTCACTTTCTTACCCCTCGTAAAAATGTTTAAAGCTAGACGATAGAGCTACAAACACCGAAAAGCATTCGTAGGTATCGTGACCTAAATAACGTAGCCAATTAAGGCTTAGACTGGTCAGCTAACTAAAGTTCTTGGGCATGAAGCCCCGTTACTTTAGTGCGGGGTGCTGACTTTGGATATTTAGGGGTTAATGAATCAGCGATGACCAAGGACCCAGACTGCCTCAGTCGTTTCTAAAAAATGAACAACTGCTAATGAACCCAATCTATAGCAGGGTTTGAGGATGGTTTTCCTGGGAAGGTCCAGAGGAAACCCCCATCAAAATCTGCTTATAGTATAGAATAGGCCATTTTTCCGAAAAAAGTTACAAATTTTCATCTATCTTTAAAATTTTTTATTCCGGGAGAGACCCGCTAGGCTCCTGGATGGACCCGAAAAGGTTAGATTTTGGGGAGGGAGTTCCCGAAATCAGCCTGAGTTTGCCTGGGGTGCTAGTTGTGACCATCCAAGGCCAGAGTGGGTACGGATGGATCCTATCCGTTGACCTCTGGAGTCGGGAGAGGTCATCTTTATCTCAATTGAGGTAATCAAACAACTCCCCCAGGAGAGGGAAATCGGGGGAACCGGAACGATCGCCCTCCGGAAATCAGAGTTCCCTAACGGCAAAGGACTTGACAGACAAGCCGGTGCTAGGATGGGGGAGTATCCGTAAAATCCACAAGAGGTAGTTCCACTAGGAACATCGGAATTCTCAACTCAATTGATCCAGGGATTCAATCCCCACTGCTACTGAGAAGGGAACCGCTATAAATAGCGCTATTAACACCAACCGCCTAATATTGCTTAAAGTTATGACAGTTGCATTCCGACCCCCAAATGCTCCGAGAAAAATCAGGTCCCGTCC
>CAYUEH010000821.1:0-2385 GCA_964442465.1 uncultured Laspinema sp.
GTTGCAAGACTTGCGCCGCCGGATTGGAGGTGTGACACAGGACAAACACGGCTTTATCAGGATACAGTAAAAACGGGGCCGCCAAATCCTGCCCGGGATAAGGACTCAGGGTCACCGCATCCACCTGCCAGCGTTCAAAAATGGTCTGGGCAAATACGGTACTACTGTTGAGATCCGAGTGTTTGACATCTAAAATCACCGGGAGGCAACGGGGAATGGCTTGTAAAATTTGCGGCAATAAATCTAGGCCCTCAGCCCCCAAAGCGGTGTAGAATCCGAGGGTCGGTTTGTAGGCACAAACCAGTTCAGCGGTTTGGGCAATGATAAAATGCAGCCAATCCGTCAAGTGCGCAATCAGAGTCTCCGGGTTATCCGGGGTCCCAAACCGGGAGGGGAGGGCCTCTGGATCCGGGTCGAGTCCCACACATAGAAGGCTGTTATTGCGGGCGATCGCACTTTGCAATTTATCGCTAAAATTGATCATAGTGGGTGGAGATTGAATCGATTTGGCACGAATTTCGCTCACCTCCCCCGGTTTTACTCACCGGGGAACTCACCCACGGCGATCTTCGCCTAACCCGGTCTAAAATTAGCAAGGAGTGATTTACAACTGCTGTAACTTCTGTTGACTACCGGAGATTTACGATATCAATGGAGTATAACTTAGGGAATGAACGGATGAGGGAGGAAACAGAGGAATCTGTGGTTGCCCTTACTCTGGCTTATTTTACCACTAACAAGCGATCGCCACGATGACTGGAGAAAAAATTGGCAAATACCTCACCCTAGAAGAATTTTGCACCTGTACGCAAACCTATCGAACTTACAAGGATCGGATTAATCCCTTTCCCGACAACCCCCAGGAAACGATTCCGGCAATTTTGGCATTAATCGAGGCCATTGTCGATCCGGTTATCGACGAGTTCGGACGCGATCGGTTCCGGTTGACTTATGGATTTTGTTCTAAGGATTTAAAGCGTTATCTGGAGAAAAAAGACCCGGTAACCGGACAAAAAAATGGCCGAGTGGCCCCGGAATTGGACCAACATTTGGCCCATGAAGTGAATCAGAAGGGCCATTATTATTGTCACCGCCTCGGGGCCTCTTGTGATTTTTTGATTCTGGATTTATCCAGTTCAGCTTTAGTCGAGTGGATTTTGGCCCATCAATTACCGTTTGATTCTCTCTATTTTTATGGGGAAAATCGCCCGATTCATATTAGTTATGGTCCGCAACAGAAGCGGGATATTTGGACCTTTACACGGGGGAGACAGCCGACTAAAAAGGGGATTGAGGCATGGGTGGAGTTGGCGAAATTGATTCAATAAATCCGCACCCTAAAGGGTGGGGCGTTTGCGGACAAAGCCCGCCTGCGCGGGCTAAGATTGAGTTTTGGACTCATCAGGTATTTGTAGGATTAGGAGTGTGAGGAGTGCGAGCATCTTGCTCGCTATTGTAGAAAGAAAGCGAGCAAGATGCTCGCACTCCTTTGACTCTCCAAAAGAATGCCTTTAAACTACTCAAATACTGGCGGCCATAAATCAGCAATTGCCATTTCCCAACCGGGGAATAATTCAGGAATTGTTAAGGTATCTTCAGTGTTTAATACAGTAGTTTCTCCCGTGGGACGATAGACGGTTACGATTTCTTTATCCGGGTCAACTAAGATGCCGACGGTGGTTCCTAATGCTAAAAAGAGTTTGATTTTATCGGCGAGGGGATTAAGGCGATCGCTTTTTGATTTAATCTCCACCATCAAATCGGGAACGAGGCGCACAAAATCCCGATTACTGCGCTTAATTCGGTCCGCGCGAACAAAGGATACATCCGGTGCACGCAAGTCGGTATTTGGCAGGATAAATCCCCCACTGGAATCATAAACTCGTCCTAATCGATGCGGATCAACCCAGTTGCCTAAAAATCGGCAAAACCGAGCACCAATTTCGCTAGAGGTGTCGTCAGATGGACCCATTGCCTTAATTCCTCCATCAATTAATTCTAGGTTCCACTCGGGATGTTCTATTTGCAGTTGTTCCAAGTCAGCAATTGTTAAACTCATGATTTAACCTCTCGGTTGCTTTATGAGACCTCTTGCCTCATCCTGTCTCCATTCCCCTTTACCCAACAATTGTAGGGTGGGCACTGCCCACCATAATTCAGGTGGGCAGTGCCCACCCTACGGATTAAGAAACTTGAGCAAGAGGTCTATTTTAGTTTAGCTTAAATTTGGGTCAGGTTCGACTTGCTTTTTCTGACGCGATCGCAATGCTGTTGCTGCTTTGAGGATTTTCAGGCGATACGGATCCGCATCTTTGCGCCAAAATACCTTGTTTCCCCGAATCTCGGCACAATTTTCTTCTAACCTTTTTTGCCAATTTTTAAGGG
>CAYUEH010000822.1:0-2376 GCA_964442465.1 uncultured Laspinema sp.
ACCCAAATTCTTTAAGGACTGAATCGTTATCCCTTTATGGAAAGAAACAGAAAGTTAGTTATCGTACAATAGATTTACATTGGGACAGTCCCGAAAATTTAGTGCGGTTTGTTTTGGTATTGTGGCCAGGAGGAAAACCCAGCATTCTGCTTTCAACAGACCTGGATTTATCGGGAGTAGAAATCATAACGGCTTATAGTTGGCGGTTTAAAATTGAAGTGACTTTTCGGACCTTAATCGAACTTTTATCCGGCTTCAACTATCGGTTCTGGATGAAAAATATGTCTCCATCTTCCCGAGAACCTAAAAATATGAATATCCAAGACTACTCTGATAAAGACCGGGTGAATATCCAAGATAAAATAGAAGCATTTGAACGATTTGTCAATCTAAATGCTTTAGTTTTAGGGATTTTACAAATCCTGAGTTTATCCATGCCCTTGACGATTTGGCAAGGTTTTTCGGGTTGGTTCAGAACCGTACCTAGCAGTGGTTATCCGAGTGAGCAAATTGTTCGGCTTACTCTACAACAATCTGCCCCCTCTATTTTAGCCGAAAGTCCACCCAGCTTACTTTTGACAAAATTCCTTCAGGCCAAAGAGTCATTCATGCATACGGCCATACAGAGACGAACTGGATAGTTGAAGGCCCCTAATTAATTATCTCACAGAACTTTGCACTGTCCAGTTAGGTTAATATGAAAAAAATATTAGAACAAGTTTTGGCTGCGATTAGTGCTATTTTTGGCAGTGTTATTTTCTTAATTGGACTAGCGATGGCTAGTCAGAGCTTTTCAGCAGGAATTATATTCATGGGAATGGGTCTAATACTTATTCCACAGTTTAATAAATTTTTAGTCAATAAAATAAACTTAAAACTAACTTTTAAAATCAAGATAGGATTGTTTTTTGTTGGATTGATTGCCGCCAGTTTATTCCTTTCAAATCAAGCACCAGAGCCTTCTAATAATATTAGCTCTACAGGATATTCCTCACCTAATCCCATCTCGTCTAATCCAGCGGAAAAGATAGACGAAGAAGTAATCACATCCTCAGAGACTTCTTCTCCACAAACAGCAGAAATTCCTCCGATTTCATCTCCAGAAACACAGCCAGTTACTCCCAGTCAATCTTCACAAATACAGCCAGCTACTCCCAGCCAATCTGCTGTAAATGAATCGGAACGGAGCAAATTAATTACTGAAATGGCTAAAGATTATTCAGCTTGTGGAAAGAAAGTTATGGATTCTGAAGATTTTATTGCCCTAAAAAATCAAATTAATCAAGAATTTTATAATCAAGGTAGATATTCAAGGGAGTTTATTGAAGGGGGTGCAGGGATCAGTGATGTCATAGGAGCATCGGAGAGGTTTCTTGAAGGTCTTTCTGCCGAAGAGGTAGAATCAGACATAGCTCCTTACATTTCTAAAACTACCGCCAAATTTTATCCTTTGCCTTCTAATTATGTCAAATTTATAACTAATTTGGCTGAAACAGATTACCTCCCTAACTATTTAACGTTAGTTGAACGATACTGCTTAACTGAAAATTAAAATTAAATCTCATCGGATTGCTGCTGTTGATTTTCAAGCTAGGTCAACCCAAACATTCATGGAGTCAATCCTAATTTAGCTTTCCATATTACTCACTCCAGTAGTCAGGGGGAATGGGGTCGTTGAAATCATCGCTAATCCACCCCATCCGTCGATGTAACCCAGGGACGCGAGGTTGAGGGAGTTGAGGTTGGATGTATTTTTGAGCTAGAAATTCAATGTAATCTAAGACTTGTTGCTGCTGTTGAGGGGGTAGCTTTTCAAGTTGGCCGATCGCCGATTCAATTAAACTCTCGGTGGTTGAACTGGACATTTTGACCTCCGGAAAGGTTGTGAGGGACATAACAAGGCCCTACCAGACTCGATTCACGGGATAAGCATCGAAGATGGCATCAATACTTAGAAGTGGGTGCTGTTCTACCGTGGCTTGAGCGATTAAAATCCTATCAAAAGGGTCTTTGTGGGGAATCGGTAAATTCTCCAGCGCCCAAACGTGGGTGACTTGGATGGGGAGAAGTTGCAGATTATTTGTTTGTTGTTGGGTTTCGATTAACTCCCGTAAGGGCAACTCTAGATTTAATTTCCCCAATTGCAATTTGATTTGCATTTCCCAAACGCTGGCAACACTGAGAATCAATTCGTTGCTAGGGTCGGCCAATAAGCTGCTAACCCGTTCTGAAAGCCTTTCACTGTCACCTGTCCACCACAGGAAGGTGTGGGTATCCAGCAGCAATTTCATGATTACTCACTCCAATATTCAGGGGGAATGGGGTCGTTGAAATCTTCACTCATCCAAACTTTACCGCGATGTAACCCAGGGATGC
>CAYUEH010000823.1:0-2371 GCA_964442465.1 uncultured Laspinema sp.
CGTTCTCGGATATCAATTACAACGTCAACGTTGAAATTTTTCCCAGTGAACAGGTAGAACGGATTATTCCCCAGGCGTTTGCCACCCCCCAGCAGAATATTTATTTCTCCGATGGACAACACGCCCCCATCGTGGCGTTGCTTCCTGCCGGGAATAAATTAACCGTGGGAGAAAAAACCCAACTAGAATTCCAATCCGTTGAGGGCAAACCCTTAAAGGAATTACTCTCCCAGAATCCCGATACGCAATTGTCTCCTCGGTGGCAAGTCACCAAAGGAGAAGACCGCCTGCGGATTAATGAAGATGGCACCATCGAAGCCCTCCAGCCTGGAGAAGCCACCATTCAAGCCACCCTGCCTGGACTAGCAGCCAATAAAGGATTCCTGTTCATCGAAGCCCTCGGTCGCGTCGGTGCAGTGGACCCCGAAGGCAATATCCACTGGGATATTGTGGGCATGGTGCTGTTCTTTGGGATTAGTTTGTACGTCAACCAATTGCTTTCGGGACAAAGTGGCCCCGGTGCCAGCGATAACCCGCAGCAGTCCACGGTGAACAAACTGACCCCGGTGATTTTCTCGGGAATGTTTTTATTCTTCCCTCTGCCTGCTGGGGTGTTGATGTACATGGTGATTGCTAACGTCTTTCAGACGGCGCAAACCTTTATTCTCTCCCGCGAACCCCTGCCCGAAAATCTTCAGAAACTGGTAGAAGCCCAGGAAAAAACCTCCAGTGGCAAGGGCCGCGAAACACTTCCCTTTGAACCCGGACGTCCCAAGAAAAAATCCTAATGGTATCCCCAACCCAAAGTCCAATGCAACGAGGTCAGCAGTGGATTGAACAACTGCTGACCCTATTGCGAATTGAGAGTTCAGTCACAACGCAGGAGCAAGAAGATAGCTTCTGGTTGACCATTGATGAGAAAAATCTGACCCCAGAACAAATTGAAATTCTGACGGGTCCCAATGGACAGGTTTTGGATGCGATTCAGTATCTGTTGAACACGACGCTCAATATCGCCCAGCCTACCGATGTCCAAGCCTCCTATACGATTGAGCTAAATCAGTACCGGGTCCGCCGAGAGGCGGTACTTCGGGAAATGGTGGCTAAAGCGGTCCAAACGGTTCAGGAAACTGGGGAAGCTTATGAAATGAAAGGGCTTTCTTCTGCGGAACGACGGCAGGTTCATAATTTACTCAAGGAGTATGAGGATTTGGAATCCTTCAGTCGGGGACAAGAACCGGACCGCAGACTGGTGGTGCATCGGCGCGAAACGGCGTAAAGAACTGAATGGCGATCGCCCCAAGCAGGCTCATTAAAACCCCGATAATTGGGGTTTAAGGAGTAAGGGAAATGCCCCTAGTGAAGGGGGGTTTCCCAACCCACGGGTTAACCCCCTAAATCACTACCCTGAAATTACTTTCCCTCTGAGGTTTACCAGAATGCTGGAAGCAATTTATATTCCTCGGTTAGCCAAAGCTCATGAACAGACGGAAACCTTCGAGTTTCAACAGTTCATTCAGGATTTAGAAACCTTAACCCCGGTTCGGGGACGAGTTCAGGTCCGACATGGGGGCAATTATTTAGAGGTGAGGGCCCAAGTGGAAACCATTGTTACCCTCACTTGTTATCGATGCTTGCAACAGTACAATCATCGACTGAAAATCCAGCCTACGGAAATTATCTGTCTGGATGAAACGGGAAGTGGCCCGGATGATGGTCCTTTGGAACGCGAAATTGCCCTGGAAGAGTTGGTGGAAACCCTCTCCTCTCAAGGCACGTTTGACCCGGAATCTTGGTTGTATGAACAGATTTGTTTGGAAATTCCCTCCCGCCAACTCTGTGATGCCGATTGTCCGGGAATTGAGTTTTCCCCGGGTCAGGGTAGTCCTCTTTCTGTAGGCGATCGCCGCTGGGCGGAAGCCTTAGAACAACTCAAAAAACAACTGCCAAGCTAGTTAACCGTTTTTGGATGGCAGGATGTCAAGCTAGTCCAAAATCATGAGAACATCCTACTCCAAAATTTAACCAGCTATGACATTCAGTGAAGAGTTTAAACTATTTCTCCGAGCCAGATATCCGTTAATTTACATTCCCACCCGGGAAGAAGAACGAGTTGAAGCGGCGATCGCCCATTGTGCCAAAGAACTCGGAAATCGGGCTGTCTATATCTGGGATTTTGTCGATGGTTACCAGGGCAATCCTAACGATAATGGGTTCGGTCGCCGCAATCCTCTCCAAGCCTTAGAATTTGTCGAAAAACTGCCCGCCTCTGCACCGGCAATATTTATTTTGCGCGATTTTCACCGCTTTTTAGATGATATTTCTGTGTCCCGAAAGCTCAGAAATCTCTCCCGAACCCTCAAATCTCAAC
>CAYUEH010000824.1:0-2367 GCA_964442465.1 uncultured Laspinema sp.
AAGAACAAGAAAAAGAAGGAGAAGAAAACTAAATGGGAACGATTGTTGCCAATATTGTGGCTATTTATCGCAAAGAGCTACAGAGTTATTTTATCTCCCCTTTACCCTATTTAATTGCCGGATTTTTTTGGTTCATTTCCGGTTTGTTTTTTGTTGCCATGTTACTCGGCGATCAGGGCTTGATTCAACAAGTGGCGCTGATGGATGCCCAAGGACAACAAATGGGAATTCCGATTCCGCCCTTTGATGTGCCTTACGAATTCTTACAACAATTTTTGCAAACTTTGGGTTCCCTCTCGTTATTTATCCTGCCGATGTTGTCGATGGGACTGTATGCGGAAGAACGCAAGCGTGGAACTCTGGAATTGTTAGCAACTTCTCCCATCACAAACTGGGCGGTAGCAACGGGCAAACTCCTCGGAGTCGTGACGTTTTATATCACGATGATTTTGCCGTTACTGGTCCTGCAAATTATTGCCCTGAATGCGGCTACTCCTCCGATGCCTCTGGCGGTTCCCTTGTTGGCCCATTTTGGCTTAATTTTGTTAGCAACTGCGGTCCTTTCCGTGGGAATGTTTATTTCTTCTTTGACCGATAGTACAATTTTAGCGGCTATCCTCACCTTTGTATTGGTGCTATTTCTCTGGGCGATCGATGTGGTCGCTCAAGCCATTGGCGGACCTGTCGGCAGTGTTTTAGAGCATTTATCGATTCTTAACCATTACACCAACCTGATTCGCGGCACCTTGGATACGAGTAGTATCATTTTATTGGGCAGTTATGGGGTTTTGGGAATTTTTCTCACTGCTCAGTCTATTGATGCTTTGCGCTTCCAACGGAGTTAACCTCTCTGATTTCAAGCCTAAAAGTGGCTCGATTACTTTCTGGGCTTTTCTCAATTTTTAAATGAAAAAGAGGGAAGTGAATAGGGCATAATCGACTCGCTTTTACTCAGAGAATAAACAGAAAAAACTCCCGCTAATACAACAGTTGATTGCTTTTCCCCAACCATGAAAACCATTGAAAAAAAGCCCCGAGGCTTGACTAAGTATTTTAAATATGCAGTCTTTTTAGGACTGGTTCTGACGATTAGCGGTGCGATTCCGGGATTTCTGACAGGATGGCAACCTGTGACCAGTGGACTGGTGATTGCGGGTGTCACGGTCCTATTGTTATGGCTGGTATGGATGCTGACGAATGCTGAGGGTGGATGGAATCCGCGATCGGCACAAGCGGGGACGAATGCCTTTGTGGCAACGGTATCCGTTCTAGTCATTTTAGGGCTAATTAATTTTCTAGGGGTTCGCTATACAGAACGGTTTGATTTAACAGAAAATCAGCGCTTTACCCTGGCCCCGCAAAGCCAACAATTGGTAAGAAATTTGCCTCAACCTGTGAAAGTTTGGGTGTTTGCGGGGGAACCGGAACGCGGGGATTTGGAATTACTAGAAAATTATCGCCGCCAAGCGCCAAATCTGTTTGATTTTCAATATGTGGATCCTTCACGACAACCCACGGTGGCGCGTCAATTTGGGGTTCAAAGTTTTGGTGAGGTTTATTTGGCATCGGAGGATGGCACAAGGCAGCAATTTGTACAGACGGTGAGTTCGGTTTCCTCTCTCTCGGAAGCCAGATTAACGAGTAGTTTAGAGCAGTTTACGAGCGATCGCATTTACAAGGTATATTTCCTCCAAGGTCATGGGGAACGCCCTTTAGAAGCGGGACTACGAGGTGCGTTCTCTCAAGCGGTTGCCAGCTTGCAGGACAAAAATTTTCTGGTAGAACCCCTGAATTTGGCCCGATTGCCTCGGGTCCCCCCCGATGCCTCAGTGGTGGTGATTGCTGGACCCCAACAACCCTTATTTCCCCAGGAAGTCCAAGCGTTACGCGCCTATCTGCAACAAGGGGGGAGCCTATTTGTGGCGATCGACCCGGATACCAATCCCGGATTGGACCCCCTGCTGAAAGAGTGGGGAATCGAACTGGATCAAACCATTGCGATCGATAGTTCTGGCAGTGGTGGACTGGTCGGATTAGGCCCTGCGGCCCCTTTAATTACCAATTATGGCGATCATCCGATTGTCCGCGACTTTCAAGGGGGTTATTCGTTCTATCCCTTAGCGCGTCCCCTGCTGATCAGTGATGTGGAGGGAGTCGAGAGTACCCCTCTGCTGCTGACTGGGGAGCAAAGTTGGGCGGAGTCCACTCCAGAAAACCCGGACCTGAATTTCGATCCGCAAGGCGATCGCCCAGGACCTCTCCCCTTGGGGGTTGCCAAGACAAAGGCGATCGCCACGGATAGTCCAACTCCAGAAACACCCACTCCAGAAGCAGAAACAACTCCAGTAACAGAAACGGACGAAGCAG
>CAYUEH010000825.1:0-2359 GCA_964442465.1 uncultured Laspinema sp.
TTGTTTGTGAAATCAGGAGCGATCGGTCGGAGATCTCGTCCATCCACGGGTTAAACACCCGTCGCCTTCGGGGACTAGAGAAAACATAAAAGGCGGCGATCGCTCCCTTCCAGAAATAAGACATTGGGTTTGTGCGTTTGAGGCTGGAACTGCGCGATCGGCTTGCGCTTCCTGGGCGCTGCACTGCGGGGAATCCCTTGCACATCAGCACTAATCACCTCAGCGACCTATTCACAATCAATCGCCGAACTGAAGCAATAGAACCTGCTAGTCGATATTGTTGTCAATCTGCAATATCTCTCATCCCCTAACGCCACCGGGAATCTCCTCAGTCTTGATACTGTTGTTAACATACAATCGCAAATCTCAAGGTTGCAATCCGGAGAAATTGCCCCAATTGCCTACATCCAGCGGTGAATTCCTCCAGTCTTGATACTGTTGTTAACATACAATCGCAAATCTCAAAATTGCAACTCTATAACCACCCCCCAATCCACCGAAAGATTAGCCCAATCGCGCAAATCCATAGAAAACTATTAAATCTTTAAATCAAAAACCCTGAATTTCCCTAAAAATTGCCAAAATTGAGCAACGCAGTGACAAGGGTTATAGGCTATAATCAGAGGTGGAAACCAAGGGCTTATTGTGTCTAATTTCAGGAAGACACCGATCGCCACAGCCAAAACCCTTGAAAAATCGTTGTCCACTCCTCGGCAACCGCAACCATTCCACTCCCTGCCATCCCTCGTCTTGCACCAATTTTTGAAGCAGTCCCAATCCCCCACTTGACAAATCTCCATAACTATGATATGGGAAGAACCAAAAATCAGGGACAACCCTTTCCAGGGACAAAAGAACCCTCTAAAATAGAGGAGATTGGCGCATAGCAGCGATCGCGAAAGTCGAGACTTGTTGTTTGAGGGGAACCCGTGTTTTTTAGCATCATTATTCCAACCTATAATCGCCGACCGATTTTAGAGAAATGCCTGCGAGCATTAGAACAGCAAAAACTCAGAGACCCGAGTCAAATTAGCGGCTATGAAGTTATTGTCATTGATGATGGTTCAACCGATCGCACCTTAGAATGGTTAGGGGAAAATCGGGAAGAGTTTCCTCGTATGCGGTGGTTGGAACAAGCGCATCAAGGACCGGCAACGGCGAGAAACCGAGGGATAGAAGCCGCCCAAGGGGAGATGATTATTTTTATTGATAGTGATTTAGTGGTGACTGAGAATTTCATCCAAGCTCATGCCGATGGGTTGAGGGAGGGAGAGGAGAAAATAGGAAGCGATCGCCTGTTTACTTATGGTCATGTGATTAATACCTGCAACTTTGATAATCCCACGGCAGAACCCTATAAAATCACTGATTTTTCTGCTGCTTATTTTGCTACCGGCAACGTGGCGATCGCCCGCAAATGGTTAGAACAAGCGGGAGGATTTGACCCTTCCTTTTCCCTGTATGGGTGGGAAGACTTAGAATTGGGAGTTCGCCTGAAAAAATTAGGCTTAAAATTGATAAAATGTCCCCAAGCTGCCGGATATCATTGGCATCCACCCTTTACTTTGGATGATTTACCTCGGGCAATTAACCGAGAAATAGAACGGGGGAAAATGGGAGTTGTGTTCTACAAAAAACATCCGACTTGGGAAGTGCGGATGATGATTCAGATGACTGGATTACATCGAATCTTGTGGGGAATTCTGTCTTTGGGGGGGAGATTGAATGAACGGACAATGGCTGGATTTTTACAATGGTTAATCAACCAAGGAAAATCCCAGTTTGCTTTAGAGGTATCCCGGATTTTCTTGAACTGGTACAATGTTCAAGCGGTTTATGCGGCAGCGAATGGAGAGGGGGAAAAGTAACGGTTGAAGAGGCGATCGGGATAAAGCAAAAATCCGCGATGAAGAGAAATTTAAAGTATTGCACTCGTCCTAAAAATGAGTGGCAGTCAGTAGGAAACTGCGGATAGCCCGAGGGACCTGATAGAGGGGCCAGTTGGTACTAGACCTCTTGCAAAAAAAAGGATTGATCCCCCCAACCCCCCTTAAGAAGGGGGGCTTTAAAGAATGAGGCAAGAGGTCTACTCAATCCGGTTGATAAAAGCATTAAAAATTGTAGGGTGGGCATTGCCCACCTCGATTCGGTGGGCATTGCCCACCCTACTCAATCCGGTTGATAAAAGCATTAAAAATTGTAGGCCCTTCGACGAAGCTCAGGAGGCATTGCCCACCTCGATTCGGTGGGAGCATCTCAATTTCGCCTCAAAGGGGAATTTATACGTCTTGCTCCCCCTTCGGTGCAATAAAAAAATTTCCTTATTCTCCCTCCCCTCTTAGGGGAGGGCCGGGGAGAG
>CAYUEH010000826.1:0-2357 GCA_964442465.1 uncultured Laspinema sp.
TGTCACCGACTTCTGGCCGGATTCGATTCATCGGTCTTTGTAATCCAGCAACCGCAGGGGTTTTTAAACTCTGTAGAGGCGCTTCGCGAAGCGCCCCTACATAAGTGTCGGGACTGGTAGCATTTAACAAATTAAATGTCGTCTTAACACATTAATGTCGCCGAAGTTTATAGCCGGAATCCCCCTGTGGATAAAGGGCTAGACTATTTTTACCCGAAGAGCGATCCCCAACTAAGTTTAACAAATTAAATGTCGTCATTAATGGGGTAATTTTTCGTAGGAAAATATCCGGTCAAGATTTCGATCCCAATTTGCCCGACTCTCAGAAAAAATGTGAGCGTTAGGCATTAATGATAGTTCTCGGTCGAGGCTCCCGGCTGGCACGACAAGCAACGAATCATTCATTTGAAGATTTGGCAACGCCGAGCCACAGTTAGAACAAAAACTCTTAATGTGTTGAGTTGAAGGGAGTTGGTATATCTTAATTTTATCGTGGCCTGAATGCCAAATAAGTTGTGCCGAAGAAGAAAACAAATTGGATGAATGTGCTGAACCCGTGTCTTTTTGACAATGTTTGCAGTGACAAAGATAGAAACTTTCAAAATCACCAATGATTTCAAATTGAACTTCACCACATAAACAGGAACCTGTAATGCTCATTTTTTAAAAAACCTTCTACTGTTTCTAAGAGCGAGTAAAGAGTCCCCTGATTCTAACCCAAAAGCGATTTGCGAGGGTTGCTTGAAAATCGCTCACCTGGAGGTCGCAATTGGCATTCATGGTGGTAGCCTAGTACCCTAACATCAAGGGTGGGGCTGTGGCGATCGCATCTCAAGAAAACATCCGACTCATGGATCCTTGCTGGGGTCGAGTTTCCCGTTCGCCATAGTCGCGGATTTTCTCCCAGTCCCAATCCATCGCCACCGCGAATCTGAGCGTCAAGCCGTTGCGAAACAGGACATAGGGGTGAGCCTCCTCCACAACATCGGCAATCAATTGGCCCCGGACATCACGCCCCAATCCTTTCTCTGCCGCTTTCCACCATTTTTTGCCCGGACTCTCAAAGCGAGGGTTCTCTAAAATTTCATCAGACCAAGCGTTTGGATTGCGAACTTTCCATTGTTCCTGCAAGGCTTGAACTAATCCAGCGCTCGGATATTGGAGTGGTTTTTTATCCTCATTTTCCCGATAGATTGCCCACAAAATAAACGATTGCAGAATTGTCTCGAAATCGTCAAAACAACTATCGAGCGCTTCCACTACGTCTGCGCGGCCCAGGTCTACCCGCAAGCCTTTGAGGGCATATTTATATTTTCTGAATATTTCTTGTTTGATTTGTTCGTCGTCTAGGTAATCCATTCGCTGCTCCTTGAAATCATCCTAATACTTTGAGATTTATTTACTAAGATTATACAGCAGTTTTATTTCATATTGCAACTCGAATATGCAACCAAATTTGCCGTTTATTGTGATAGTTAATCATAGAGTTGCCACCGGACCAGGTTCAATCACTGTCATTTAACAAATTAAATGTCGTCTTAACACATTAATGTTGCCGAAGTTTATAGCCGGAATCCCCCTGTGCATAAAGGGTTAGACTATTTTTACACGTATGGCGATCCCCAACTAAGTTTAACAAATTAAATGTCGTCTTTTGTGGTTTTAACAAATTAGATCTCATTTCTTGTAAGCTGTGCGGCAACTGGGTTTTCAGAAATCAGATAACGGTCGAAACTGTGGAAGAAGCATCGATAACCTGATTGATGGCTCAACGACATTAATTGGTTAACGATTGATTTTTGAGTCTCGACGACATTAGTTTGTTAAAATCAGCCTTCGACGACACTAATCTGTTAACAGCGACAAATAATTTGTTAAACGACAATTCACTTCAAGGATTAGTCAAAATCTTCTTCTATTTGACTTTCTTGCTCGTATTGATAAATTGCATCTTCAATCACTTCACGGCTAATATCGGAAAAATCAGATTTGGAATAAATGGTAGCCAGGATAATGTTTTCTTCGGTTTTTAGATAATAGATAACTCGATAGCCGCCACTTTTTCCTTTTTGAATGTTGCTATTTTGGAGGCGAACTTTAAAGACCTGATACTTGATACCTGCTATTCTATCCCCGGGAGTTTGACCGGCTTGTAGTTGGTCGATTAAAGGTTGGATATCGCTACGAATTGACCGATAGCGTTTAGCAAGTTCTCGCAAGTCTCGTTTAAAGCGCGGAGTTAAGGCGATTTGGATGGGTGAGGGTTTCACTCTGCATCAATGCCCTCCCACATTTGTGAAAAGGGCATAATCTGTCCTGTCAAGGCTTCCCGTAAGCCCTGCCGAATACCTTCTATG
>CAYUEH010000827.1:0-2353 GCA_964442465.1 uncultured Laspinema sp.
GGGGGGAAAGGGGGATCTCTTCTAAAAGATTTTGAAGAGTTTATTGTTCGGAGTTCCCTTTCCAATTCGGCAGAACTTCTCATGCCCCACTTTTTTTATGGAAATCCCTCACTCAAGGCACAAACCATAGCGATCGCCCCCGACTGAAGTAAAAACTGACTTCATTAGAGGGCGATCGCCAGAAGGTTGAGGGGTTAAATTTAGGCCCCGGTTAGTCCGTAAGCCGACATCCGCATGATGTCGCGAGTGGTAAATCCAATCGTGCTGAGGGCTTCCCCGTAAGCAATCATAAAGTCTTCCACGAGGGCTTCTTTTTCCATTTCCAGCACCTTAGCATCGTCTGCCACCTGATTGAGCATTTTCCAGACGATGGGGAGGTTCTGACGGTTGGCTTGTTCGAGTTCAGTTTTGGAATCCTCAAAATGGGCTTGCAGCCATTTTTCCCCAAAGTTGAGGTGGCTGTATTCGTCTTTGACGACGCCTTCGGTAATTTTCCGTGCAAAGGGGTCTGCAACGGGGATATAGATGTTGTAGGCAGAGATGGCAAAGCTTTCGATAATCAACGCTTGAATCAACAAACAGGTGACCACCTTGCCTTCGGCTGCTGCTGCTTGAAAATTTTCGTGCAACCCGGAAAAAAATTCCCGGGCAAATTCCATGTCAGGCTCTACCGCTAAATTCCGCCCACAGGCTTGGAACCCTTTCTTATGACGGATCTCCATTTTCGCCAAGCCGAGCAATTCGTCTTTAGAATCCGGCAGCATTTCAGCCAGTTTAATGTAGTTATCATTGGCTTCCTGTTCGCCTTCTATGACGATGGCATTAATTCGGCTGTAAGCGTCTTTATAGGTGGGGCTTTGGAAGTCAAGGGTGGTGCTGGTGGCCTCAAGCTGGGGCATAGCTCTGTTTTCTCCTGATGATATTGTTGCTGACGATCTTAGAACTGACCTTATTATTGGAGTTAAGGTAAAGAATGAACGGGTTAACACCATTTAAAGGTATTTTATTTGACTTTACCGTTTGTCATATAACTTTACCATTTTTTCAGGAAATCGCCAAGGAGGACAGACTCGGGTGGGAATTACCCCCTAATCTATGCACAACTGAGGACATTCTGGCGGTGATCCGAGCCCTCGCCCCGGTTGGGACTACTCGGGCTGAGAATCACTCAGAATTTGCAAGCGAATCGTGCGATCGCCCTCATCCCCCAGGGGCACTTCAATCACTTGACCCGCCAATCGGTCCAAACAGGTCAACAGCATCCGCAAATGGGGGGTGCTGGCTCCTGTATCCACATAGAGGCGATCGGTCAGACTGCCCAAACGTCGCCAAGTGGTATAAAGTTTGGCAACGGTTTGCTCAATTTGCGAGGCTTGTTTGACCAAATCTGCCGCTGTGTTCAGACAACCCATGCGGAGTGCTTCTTCTAAGGCCATTTCTACATCAATGGAAGAAGCGGCGATCGCCTGCACCTGGGCCGCTGCATCTAAATATTTAGACAAACTCCGCGCATCGGAAGTCAGTTGTTTCACCGTATCCACATCAGGATTGATCGCCGCTTCCTCCCGAATCGAAACCTGGTGGGTGGGGGGGAGTTTCTCCATTTCCCGGACCAAGGGCGCGAGATAACGGGGCGGCAGAGAACCGGCAGTGGCCTTTTCTTTCACCTCTTCCGGCAGCAATTCCGACGTCATGGCGGTCCATTCGTCCGAGAGTTGGCGCACTTCCCTGCGGGTGATGCGATCGCCATCTCGGGCCGCTTGGGTGACCATCTGCTGCACCTCCGGCGCAGATTTAGCCGTTTCCACAAACGCCCGTTTGCTAAATTTATTAATAGTATCCGGGTCCAAATCCCCCTGACTTAACAGCGTATCCGCACTGTTTGCCAGTTCAATCAGGGAATATGCCTGACTTTTGCTGATTTCCCGGTCCTTAAGCCAGTTGAGGAAGCCCCTGCCTCGTCCTTCCCCGCCAATTTTCTCGCGATCGCGCACGGCACTGAGGATCCGTCCACGCCAAATATCCGTTTGCAAATCAAAATGGTCGCAAACTTTCCAGGCATTATCCACCTGATGCTCAAAATCAGGCTCGGAAATGTCTTCATCTTCCGGGTCCGGAAGGTTAAAATTCAGGTCCGTGATATTTTCTAAAACCGCAGCAAGTTCTTCCGGGGATTGGGGTCTTTCAGCCATTGACAGCAGCAATTTTGTTGGGCGACAGCCGACTTATTATGGCATGAGTTGGGTCTAGTCCATGCATTGTTTTGCCCGCAGAGACTCCGGGTCCCAGGGGCGATCTCTATCCTCTCTACCTGATTGACTCCCCGTGATGTAGGGGTTGGGTCTCCAAACCC
>CAYUEH010000828.1:0-2353 GCA_964442465.1 uncultured Laspinema sp.
GCAAGAGGTCTATTGTAATGATGGGGTTTCAATCCTCACTGTAGAATAAGCGGGGCATTGCCACCCCAATCTGCTCAGTTCAAGGGTCGTCCGATGACCCGAGATGAAAATTGGGCATTCTTCCGTTCCCCGTTAGGATTCGTGATTTTAGGACCAGGATCGAGGGTACTCCTGCGGTAAAATGTGGCACAATGAACCCAGGATCTAGGCGCGTAAATCAAAGCGTTGGGTAAATTTTATGACTAAGTTTGTGTTTGTCACGGGTGGGGTCGTTTCCAGTATTGGAAAAGGGATTGTCGCTGCGAGTCTGGGACGGTTGCTCAAGTCCCGGGATTATTCCGTATCAATTTTGAAATTGGACCCTTATATTAATGTTGACCCCGGCACCATGAGTCCCTTTCAGCATGGAGAGGTCTTTGTGACCGAGGATGGCGCTGAAACCGATTTAGACTTAGGACATTATGAACGCTTCACCGATACGTCCATGTCTTGTCTGAATAGCGTGACCCAAGGTTCCATTTATCAGGCAGTTCTGAATAAAGAACGGCGTGGGGATTATCAGGGGGGGACGGTCCAGGTGATTCCCCATATTACCAATGAAATCAAAGAACGCATCAAACGGGTGGCGAAAAATACCAATCCGGATGTGGTGATTACGGAAATTGGCGGGACTGTGGGTGATATCGAATCCCAGCCCTTTTTAGAAGCGATTCGGCAGTTTCGCAAGGAAGTTGGGCGCAATAATGTTTTGTACATTCATGTCACCCTGGTGCCTTGGATTAGTGCGGCAGGAGAGATGAAGACGAAACCCACCCAGCACTCGGTGAAGGAACTTAGGGCGATCGGGATCCAGCCGGATATTTTAGTCTGTCGATGCGATCGCCCTCTGCCTGCGGGACTCAAGGAAAAAATGTCAGAGTTCTGTGACGTACCGGCTCAATGCGTGATTACGGCGCAAGATGCCAGCAGTATTTATGAAGTTCCCCTGATTTTAGAACGGGAAGGATTGGCCGAGCAAGCCTTAGACTTACTGAAACTCGACCCACGGCAACCGGATCTCAAACAATGGCAAACCCTAGTCGAACGGTTGTATGGCGGTGGAACACCGATCAATATTGCCATTGTCGGGAAATATGTTCGTCTCAGTGATGCTTACCTGTCCGTGATTGAAGCGATTAAACACGCGGCGATCGCCTATGAAGTCGATGTCAATCTCAGTTGGGTCAACTCCGAAGATATCGAAGCCTATGGCCCTGAAAAATTCCTCAACGATGTCCAAGGGGTCTTAGTCCCCGGTGGGTTTGGAATTCGCGGAGTCGATGGCAAAATCACGGCGATTCAATATGCCCGAGAACAGCAGATTCCCTTCCTCGGGTTATGTTTAGGAATGCAGTGCGCGGCGATCGAATGGGCGCGTCATGTTGCCAAATTGGAAGATGCCAACAGTGCAGAGTTCGACTCCGATACCAACAACCCCATTATCAACCTCCTCCCTGAACAGCAAGATGTGGTTGATTTGGGCGGCACCATGCGCTTAGGATTATATCCCTGTCGATTAATTCCAGATACCCTTGCCGCCTCGGTTTATCAAAAAGAGGTGATTTATGAACGCCATCGCCATCGCTATGAGTTCAATAATGCCTATCGCAACCTCTTTATTGAAACCGGATATGTGGTCAGTGGCACCTCCCCCGATGGACGACTGGTGGAAATTATCGAACTCCCCTCTCATCCCTTTTTCATTGCCACCCAATTCCATCCCGAGTTTCAATCTCGACCCAGTAACCCCCATCCCCTGTTTAAAGGCTTCATCCAAGCGGCATTAGCCTCTATGTCTGATGAGGATGCAGAACCCTCGGTTTCATCGGAGATTTCTGCGGCTGTCACTCCTGGGCGATCGTAGCCAATGACAGGGCTGTAAATGCTATTGAATTGCCGAGTGAGGAGGTTTTGTGACGTATTGGGTCAAATTCATTTATGACAGAGAGACATACGTCGTCGATTTAGCGCGGATCGGTGCTTTTTGTCGATCGCCAAACGGAAAGATTGCCTTTTGGTTACCTCAAAGTCGCACTCCTGTTGTTATTCATCCTCAGAGTAATACCGAGGCTTATCAAACCGTGGTCAATTTCATCAACAAAACCTTACAATACTCTCTCGGCTCTCATTGGGTTAAAATTCAGTACGAGCGCGAAGAATACGATATCGACTTGAATCGAATTAGTTCCTTTTGTTGCACTCCAGGTAATGGAAAAATATCCTTTTTCTTACCCGATAGTGGCATGAGAATTATCATCCATCCTCAAAGTAATCCGGAGGATTATCAGAAGGTTGTAACCTACATTGAAGAGAC
>CAYUEH010000829.1:0-2348 GCA_964442465.1 uncultured Laspinema sp.
TACGGTGGATATGGAGCAGTTCAATCTCCTGAAATGGTAATAGGAGTCTGAGTCATGAGGCTATGACTCGATTAAACCGGGTTTTTTTCAAAGAGACCCGGTTTCTAATTTGGGATGAGGCCAGACTGATGCAGATTTTGAGAAGCCACTTTTGAGAATCTACCGTAAATAATGTAGAGGCGATTCGCGAATCGCCTCTACATTATTTACGGTTTAACTTTTTAAATTGCGTAAGTCCTGTCCGTTTGTTCGGGCCAGCTATTCAGTTTCGGTAGAATGGTGCAATCCACATCACCAGGGAGGATATTCCCAGGAGATTTAGAGGTGAGGGGTTCCGACAATAAGAGTCAGGAATAAATCACTGAAATGGGGGATAAATCATGGGATCAAGGGTGATAAACCGTAGGAATTCGTACAATAAGTTATGGGCTGACTGGATAAACTGATAAATGCCCAGAAAAAAATAAAACGGTTAGGGGGTTAGTCTCAAGTGCAGCTAAAAAATGTAATTATTGCTCATAAAGCCGGGGATGACCTCTCTCGTCGGTGGGCCGATCGATGCGCTCGGGAGTTGGAAAATCGGGGGTGTCATGTTTTGGTTGGACCCAGTGGGTTTAAGGATAATCCCTATCCCGTTTTTTTGGCTTCTTCGACCAGTCAAATTGATTTGGCGGTGGTGTTTGGGGGGGATGGCACGGCCCTTGCTGCGGCTCGACAACTGGCTCCGGAGGGGATTCCGATGTTGGCGGTCAATGTGGGCGGGCATCTGGGGTTTATTACGGAAAACTTTGAGGAATTTAAAGATACGGAACGAGTTTGGGATCGCTTGTTAGAGGACCGCTATGCGATTCAACGCCGGATGATGCTCCAAGGACGGGTTTATGAGGGGCATCATACGAATATGAAACCGGCGAGCGATCGCTTTTTGGCTTTAAATGAAATCTGTGTCAAACCGGCAGCAGCAGACCGGATGATCACCTCGATTCTGGAAATGGAAATTGATGGGGAGGTGGTGGATCAGTATCAGGGGGATGGTCTGATTGTGGCAACCCCGACGGGATCAACTTGTTATACGGTTTCGGCGAATGGCCCGATTATGCATGATGGGATGGAGGCGATCGCCGTGACTCCGATTTGTCCTCTGAGTTTATCCAGTCGTCCGATTGTGTTACCCCCAGGAGCCGTGGTCAGTATTTGGCCTTTAGCAGACCCGGATTTGAGTACGAAGTTATGGATGGATGGGGTAATGGCTACCTCAATCTGGCCGGGACATCGGGTGGATGTCCGGATGGCAGATTGTCGCGCTAAGTTTATTATTTTACAGGAAAATTATTCCTATTATCAGACTTTACGGGAAAAGTTACAATGGGCAGGAGCGAGAATTAAATATAATAATAATCATCGCCATTAAAGAATACAAAAACTCTGGCGATCGCCTCAATAACCCTGGGAATGTAGAGGATTTAAAGAGGCGATCGCCTCTTTTATTGAAGAATCCGGATTCAGGTTTTCCAGGCATTTTCGACCTCCCTATAGCGAGTCTTGGGTGCCGTTTGGCAATGGACGATGGCGGCCCCCAAGATCGGGTGGACAGTGAACATCCTACAGGAGCCGAACCCTGTGCCAAATTCCTGAAAGACTCGCTATATAGCAATCTTTGCCGGATTTGTACCTCATCCAATGTCCCCTCTCCCAGAATGGGAGAGGGGTTGGGGGCCGCCATCGTCTTCCACAACTGATTTAGGGTCGCGATATATAGTCACAGACGGGGTAAAGAAACGGGGTTTTTTAACTGGGTTTGGGGACTAGAAACCAGGTTTCTTGCCGAATGGGTTGCTAATGGGTACAGAATCATATCGAGTAAGGCGCAACCAAGGATCTTCAGGAACCTGTGTTCAAAAAGGGTAGATTAATTTTTTATATTGGGGAACTTTCAGGAGATCAACTGAATCCATGACTAGCTACTAACGAGGAATCCGGTAAAAGTGAAAGGATTCCGCTCCCATCAGGCCGTAGATAATAGAATGTAGGGAATCAATAATATCCTAAAATATAAAGGGGAATCTGCCTGAACCGAAGGACCAAGGGCGATTTAAGTCTTAGGGGTCCGAACACAGGGGAACCCACCCCGACACCTTGAGAGCAGCAGATGAATACTCGGCTCCCTTACTTGGGTAATTTAGAGTTGAGAGTCGTGGAGTAACAATGGGTACTTGGTTGTCTATATTTCCCCAAACCCTCAATGAACAAAGACCCCCACACTATGATTGAGATATTCGGAGATTTCGTTCAAAATCCGCCTCTGGGCACCGAGTATTTAATTCTGGGTTTCTCCCCGAGTTCGGCTT
>CAYUEH010000830.1:0-2345 GCA_964442465.1 uncultured Laspinema sp.
GACAAATGACAAACTCCCCCATTACCCCTTGAAATATGTTTCAAAAGTCCGTAAAGCGATCGCGTTGGAGAGCCTGGGTCCAACCCTGGCTAGAGTTTGACTGGCTATTATTTATCTTGCCCGTTGGGTTAACGCTATTTGGCGGGATTATGATCCGCAGTACCGAACTCAACCTCGGGTGGACTGAGTGGTGGCAGCATTGGTTGGTGGGAGGGATTGGACTGCTCTTGGCCGTGAGTTTAGCGCGATCGCGCTACGACAACCTGATCCAACTGAAATGGGTTGTTTATGGTGCCACCAATATCTCCCTGCTGGCGGTTATCTTTATCGGGACCACTGCCCTCGGTGCACAGCGCTGGATTACCATTGGTGGATTCAATATTCAGCCGTCAGAATTTGCCAAATTAGGGCTGATTATCACCTTAGCCGCCCTGTTGCACGAACGGACTCCCGACAGTCTGGGTTCTATCTTCAAAACCCTGGCCATTACTGCCGTACCCTGGGCTTTAGTCTTCTTACAACCGGACCTAGGCACCTCCCTCGTCTTTGGGGCGATTACGATGGGAATGCTGTATTGGGGCAATACGAATCCCGGTTGGCTCATCCTCCTGATATCTCCCCTCGTAGCCACCTTTCTGTTTAGCCTTTATTTACCCGGATGGTTTGCCTGGACTGGCTTAATCGCCTTAATTGGCTGGCGTACCTTACCCTGGCCTTTTTTGGGTGCATTGGGGACTGTGGTGATGAACCTGATTTTCGGTCGAGTCGGGAGTCTATTATGGAACCTCCTCAAAGATTATCAAAAAGAACGATTGACCACCTTCCTCACCCCGGAAAAAGACCCCCTCGGGGCCGGATATCACCTGATCCAATCTCGGATCGCCATTGGATCTGGGGGACTGCATGGGCGGGGACTTTATAATGGCACCCAAACCCAGCTTAACTTTATCCCGGAACAACATACGGACTTTATTTTTTCGGCGATCGGCGAAGAATTTGGATTTATCGGGTCGATGGTGATCCTTGTGTCCTTTTGGTTGATTTGCCTGCGCCTAGTCTTGGTTGCCCAAAACGCGAAAGACACCTTTGGGGCGTTGTTGGCGATCGGGGTTTTATCGATGCTTGTGTTTCAGGTAATCGTCAATATTGGCATGACTATTGGACTTGCACCAGTCACGGGGATTCCCCTCCCTTGGCTGAGTTACGGTCGATCCGCCTTGCTGACCAATTTTATCGCCCTGGGTTTGGTGGAATCCGTCGCCTATCACCGGGAAAAAGCCAAGAAAAAGTTTTAGCCTCCGGCTATCTTGGGGAAACCTTGACGAATGACGCCAAAAAGATTGACCATAACCAATGATGACTCAGGTTTCCTGACTTGTCAGCAGAACCCCTTAACTCTAAACATCTGGAAAAGATTATGATTTTGCCTGGATCCGCTGTTCGTGTTAAAAATCCCGATGATACTTACTACGACTTCCAAGGACAAGTGCAACGCCTCACCGATGGGAGGGCTGCTGTCCTGTTTGAGGGAGGAAATTGGGATAAATTAGTCACCTTTCGCCTCTCGGAACTGGAACCTGTAGATGCCACTGCGGGCCGCAAAAAAAGCAAATAGTTGACGCTAAATCATCGGTCAGGGTTGATGAGATTTGACTCTTCAACCCTGTATTTTTCTAACATTAAAAATATCTTTAAGCCTTAATTATGCGTTTACCTTTACCGCAATTTGCCAACGAACATCGCCACCCAGACCATATTGCTGAGGTGATTGAGACTGCAACAACGGAATTTTTAGCCCAATGTTTAGACCCTGAAGAGTTAAATTTCCCCCTGATGCCGCCCTTTGGGAGTTGGGTAAAATCTTTGGATGAAGAGTCGGGAAATCAGATTTATGGGGTGGTTTATTTTGCTACCACCAGTCCGATTGATTCCGTGCATCGCGCCAGGGCGCTGGGTTTGTCTTTAGATGGGTTAAGGGAACAACAACCCCAGATTTTTGCCATGCTTAAAACCGAATTTCGCGCTGCGATCGCCGGATTTTGTCCCCATCTTGAACAGCAAAATGGGTCACGCCGTCCCACCGGAGTTGTCTATCAATATATTCCCCCCCGTCCCCCTCAAATTCACCAAGCCGTCTATCGCTGTCAACCCTCAGAAATTGTTCACTTCACCCAACAATTTGATTTCCTCCGCACCCTGCTGCAAGTTCCCGGTGCACCCGTAGACGCCTTGACTGCCGCAGCCATTCGCGAAGTCTACCAATTACGCGGTGCCGATCGCGATTGGTTAGTCCAAGCCGGACGCACTCTCAGCGTCTTGCTCAAGGATGATTACGATCGCCTCCG
>CAYUEH010000831.1:0-2345 GCA_964442465.1 uncultured Laspinema sp.
TAGACGAACTCGCTGATTTAACAGGAATTTGGATCTGTGACTCTATCTTTACCGGATACTAAAGTTAACCTCGTCAATTTTATACCCTTCAATTGCATAATTTTTGAAATGCCAGAGCGATGCTTTGGCATTTTTTTAGTAACCCACAATCCGTTTAGATTTAGACAATGAGCCACAACCCAATGCCGTCTTGCACTTAGATGAAACTTGTGGGGGACAGTCCCGAATTAGTGAAGATGATTACATCGAAGGGCCACCGGAGTTAATTGTTGAGATTGCTGCCAGTAGCGTTTCATATAACCTCTATGATAAATTGCACGCTTATCGTCGCAACGGGGTGCGAGAATATCTGGTTTGAGTGGTGCAAGAAAACGAGTTTCGCTGGTATGTTCTTGATGGCGGAGCGTATCGACTCCAGCAACCTGATGAGTTAGGAATAGTTAGCAGTCCGTTTTTTCCGGGATTACGCTTGGATGTCCAGGCGCTGTTGTCTGGGAAGATGCAGCAAGTGTTAACCTTGCTTCAGGTGGGATTGAACCTTGACAAGGCTACTGGTTAAGAACCCACCGGATCCAAGAGTAGGCCCTGAACAGAAGAGCGATCGCCTCAGAGGAAACCCCTTTCTTGAGTGCGATCGCCCTCCCACCCCTCTCAACACCCCAGCATTGATGCCAATGTCTCATTCAAATTAACCCGCTTTTCCAGGAGTTATATCATGGGAACTTATTATTCATTGAATGTAGTGCAGAGCTTTGAAACTGAACCTACAACATCTTTGTCTTTGCCGGAAATTGAAACAATTCTGAATGAAAGATTTGATTTGAATCTCTATAACATAACATTTGTCAAAAATTCTGTAAAGGCTACTCTCAAACCCGCTTTGTTTACGGAGAATATTGAGGATTTTGTCAATAAACTGTACCGAATCACCAATTGTTCTAGCCGATTAAAAGACTGGTTAGAAGACCCGATAAGAAACATAGAAAACTATGAGCCAGAATTTGAAAAATGGACTATCTCCGATGAAGAGGGGAACAGAATCAACCTCCGGGGATATCTGGTTTCTTTGTTTCTTGAGGGAAGAGTAGGAGCGGAAGAATTTGAAATTGAGCCTCTATTAATTAACTGGTTATTCCGCCATAGCCATTTCGACAATCCCTTGGCCGGAGCTATCATGAGTAGCATTTTGGGATAGGAAAAAATTATTAACGGGTGTTCCCTAGCCGATTTGAACAGTCCAGGAGGATATAAAGATGAATCCGATGCAGCAATTAATTCCAGCTTTGGAAAATGGCGATTCTCGTTCCGAGACGCTGCGCGATCGCCTCAGTCGAGCGGAGTTTGAGCGACGCTATCACCTCATGCCTGAAGACAAGAAATCTGAATTAATCGAAGGACAAGTTTATATGGCATCTCCCGTAAGAGCTAAAAGATATGGTAGACCTCATAGCCAGATTATGGGGTGGTTGATGGTCTATGAATTTGCTACTCCTAACGTGATGGTTTTTGACAATACCACAGTCCGTTTAGATTTAGACAACGAGCCACAACCGGATGCCATCCTGCGCTTAGATGAAACTTGTGGGGGACAGTCCCGAATTAGTGAAGATGATTACATCGAAGGACCCCCGGAATTAATCGTTGAAGTGGCTGCCAGTAGCGCTTCTTATGACCTCCATGATAAATTGCACGCTTATCGTCGCAACGGGGTGCGAGAATATCTGGTTTGGGTGGTACAAGAAAGCGAGTTTCGCTGGTATGTTCTTGATGGCGGAGAATATCGACTCCAGCAACCCGATGAGTTAGGAATCGTCAGCAGTCCGTTTTTTCCCGGATTACGCTTGGATGTTCCGGCGCTGTTGTCTGGGAAAATGCAGCAAGTGTTAACCGTGCTTCAGGCGGGATTGAACGCTCCAGAACATCAGGATTTTGTGACCGGATTGGCTCGTTAATCAGCGCGGTCCCGAGTTGACTTTCCTAGGAAATGTCTATTGCTATAAAGGGGTTGAGCAGGAACTGGCTGAGTATCAGCAAGTAAAGGAAGCGATCGCCCATTTTCAACCGTTCCTCTTTTCTCTCTATTAGGGTGTAAAATCAAGCTAGAATTAGCCCGATGAACACGGACAAATTATTTTACAGAATTTTCTTAAATCAACCCAGTCTGATGTCCGAACTGTTACCAGGAATTCCTCCAGACTGTGAATTTGAGTATAGTGCGCCGGTGGTGAAGGAAAAAGAAGTTCGCCTCGATGGTTTACTCACTCCGGTTTCCCCCGATGTCCGTTTACCCTTGGTGTTTCTCGAAGCCCAAATGCAGCCGGACAATGAATTTTATGGTCGCTACT
>CAYUEH010000832.1:0-2337 GCA_964442465.1 uncultured Laspinema sp.
CGTTTAGCCGTTTCGATAGGGATGGCAAACCCTAATCCTTGAGCATCAGCGCGAATTGCCGTATTCACCCCAATCACTTCCCCGCGATCGTCGAGTAACGGTCCCCCGGAATTCCCGGGATTAATCGCGGCATCGGTTTGGATAAAGCGAACCCGCTTATCAGAAATTCCCACTTGGGAACTCGATCGCCCGGTGGCGCTGATAATCCCCACGGTGACACTATTATCCAATCCCAGGGGACTACCGATCGCGATCGCCCATTGTCCAGGCACCAAATTCTCCGAATTCCCTAACTTTACCGAAGGTAACCCCGTCCCTTCAATTTTGACCACCGCTAAATCCGTGAGGGAATCAATCCCCATGACTTTCCCCTCAAAAATGCGACCATCACTCAAGGTCACTTTCACCACCCGAGTCCCTTCTACCACATGAGCATTGGTGATAATTTGACCCTCAGCGCTCAAAATAAACCCGGATCCCGTGCCGTGGTTGCCTCGTTGTCTCGGCGGTGGCATTTCTTCCTCAAAAAATTTTCTAAAAAAGGGATTGCTGGGGTCATTCTCCTCCACCGTTCTTCCGGACCGCATCGCATCAATTCGCACCACTGCCGGACCCACTTTTGCCGCAGCCGAAGCGATAAAATTGCGGTCAATGGGCTGTTCCATGAAAGCGGGATTGGTTTCGAGGTCTGAATCGGCCTCGGTATTGACTGGAGTAGTCGCATCCGGTAGCATCACCGTCATGGCTACGGGCTGTTGTCCGAGAGTGTTATCGAACAGGATAGATCGGCTGGCGATCGTACCCACACTCCCACCGAGGACTAACAAGTTCAAACCCACAATCAGCCGCTTTAATACTTGACGCATAGCTGGTTTCCCCATTCGATAGCAATACAACTTATCCCCAGATGGCACTTAATTGTTGAGGCTGGCAACAGCAGCCCGTGGATTAAATCTTAACAATAAGCAGACCCTAGATTGGGGTAGCCTATTTTCTCCCACTGTAGCCTAATTCTCGGGTTTGGGGCGAGGGTTCAGGAAGTGGATTGGGTAAAAGTTAGTTAAAGCTGACATCTTCGACCTCTGGCAATAACCGGCGGGTTTTGCTGTCATGGGGGTTTGGGGGGTTGCGAAGAGGACCCCACCCTAACCCTCCCCTTGCTAAGGGGAGGGGACCGGAGGGAGTTGGTTGGTTGGGGAGGATGGGGGAGATGGGGGAGATGGGGAGGATGGGGGAGATGTTCGTAGTAACGACTTCAGTCGTTTCCGCGTGAGGAAAGCGATCGCTTTCCTCACGCACCTATCTGTGGATCTTCCAGTTCCTTCACCGGGACTTAAACCGGAAAGAGTGCTTGTAACCGCTGAATCCGGAAACGACTGAAGTCGTTACTACGAACTAAGAGAAGAACGACTGAAGTCGTGACGTTGAACATCCTCCCCATCCTCCCCATCTCCCCCATTCTCCCCATCCTCCCATTTTTTAGCCGATCGCCTCTTTTAAACTCTGGCAAAACTCACCAATGGAGGTTAATCCTTCTTCTGGGGTGCCTTCGGCTAATCGTTTGACAAAGGCACTCCCGACAATGGCGGCATCTGCACCCCAGTCTTTGACTTGGCGTGCCATTTCGGGGGAGGAGATGCCAAACCCGACTCCAATGGGTTTATCGGTGATTTGGCGCATTTCGGTGAGAATATCTTCGACGCGAGATTGGACTTGGGACCGCATTCCGGTAACGCCGGTAACGCTGACGAGGTAGATAAATCCTCGGGACTGACGGGCGATCGCCTCAATGCGGGCTTTTGGACTCGTAGGGGCGACTAACAACACCACCTCAATCCCCCGGTCATCGGCTTTTTTGAGGATGTCCTCTGACTCTTCTAGGGGCAAATCCGGGACCACTAAGCCTCGCACTCCAGCATCGGCAGCATTTTTGAGGAAGTTGTCCACACCCTGTTTGAGAATTGGGTTGTAGTAGGTGAATAAAATAATGGGCGACTGCAACGTAGGCGTGACAGCCTTGACGGTTTCTAAGACAGCTTCCAAGCGCGTACCCCGTTGCAGGGCCCGAGTGGCTGCTGCTTGAATCACGGGTCCATCCGCCAGGGGGTCTGAGTAAGGCACCCCTAATTCAATTAAATCCGCACCCTTGCTATCTAACAGTTGCAAGGCTTTAGCGGTGGTCTGCAAATCTGGATCCCCTGCGGTGATAAACGGGATCAAAGCACACTGCTGGCGATCGCGCAGGGACGCAAAGCACTGGGAAACCGATGTCATTTTATAACTTACCTAGCTTGGATAGATTAACTAGCGTATCATCTGCCCGGGCTGTTAATTTAT
>CAYUEH010000833.1:0-2336 GCA_964442465.1 uncultured Laspinema sp.
GGGGTTTCGACCCCCGCCAGTTTTTTGGGCTTACTGCACCTGCTGACGCAATCGAGACAACTGCTGTCTAGCCTTGGTATGGTTCGGAGTAATTCGCAGGGCTTGGTCATAAGAGGCGATCGCATCCTCATAACGCTCCAACTGCTCTAGGGCCAAACCGCGATTGTACCAGGCACTAGCCGGACCCGTGGATAAACCCCATTGGCCGTTACTGTTAATGGCGCTATCGTAGGTGCTGACTGCCTCTTCATATTCGCCGAGGATCAGCAGGGCGGTCGCTTTGTTGTACCAAGCCAGGGCAAATTGAGGATCCAGTTCGATCGCCCGGTCAAAAGAAGCCAAGGCATCATCCCGGCGATCGAGTTGCCAGAGCACCGACCCCCGGTTGAGGGCTGCATCTGCGGCGCGGTTGTCACCCCACTGTCCATTCCCGTCCAAAGCGCGATCGAACGCCGTCAACGCATCCTCAAACCGTTCCGCCTGTTTGAGGACCATCCCCCGACTCAGCCATGCCAGAGAATAATTCGGGCTAATTTCCGTCGCCCGGTCAATCGCCGCGATCGCATCATCATAACGCGCCAACTGCTCTAACACCATGCCTCGCCCAATCCAGGCATCCGCATTATTAGAATTTAACTCCAGGGCACTGTCATAAGTTCTGAGTGCATCTTCATATTGCTTAGAGGACAACAAAAATTGACCCCGGGAGAGTAGCGTCTCCACCTCACTCGTCCCCTGTGCTGCCGGTCGTCTGGGCTCCACGGGTTCCTGCTGCACTCTCGGGGTTGCCGGTTCTGGGCTGGTTTCGGGAGTCGCTCTCGGGGTCGATGTAGGGCTTTGAGGCGGTCTTACAGGAGTTGCCCTAGGGGTCACCGGAGGCTGGAGCGGTTCTAGGAGTTCTGGAGAAGTCGTCACCTGTCCAGAATCCATACCCCCTGTGGGATCATCTATTGCCCATCCGGGTAACGGCATCGATATCCCCGATATCCCCATTGCGGTAACAATACCAAGCCATTTAAACATTGGCTGCATAAATTTAGCCTCCCATAACTGCGAATTTTTTCCTAACTTTTGCCCTCTTATGCCCCTAATAATATAGCGGTTCGCCCTCCTACGACTCTTGGAAATTGCTGGAGCCTTTATTCCCAGGAAGATTTTTACCGTTCCCCAAGGGGAACTAAAACTGACAACTTTGCAAGCTCTGAAGTGGCCTTGTTGTGATTGAAAGGCCGCTTCAAGGCTACTTCATGGAGTGAAGAAACCGGCAGAGTGGCATTCAGGGTTAGGGTGAACTCCTCCGGTTCTCTTGTGAATGTATTTTACAATCCAGCCTAGAGTCGGAGCAAATATTTCATCGCAATCCGAACCGTTGTTGTTTGTCCGGCCACGAAAAAAGTCGCCTCGCTAAATTTGGGCGCACCGGTCAGGATGGCGGGGTTATTGGAAAATCCAAAACCTTCTTGGGGAATACCCACCGGATTCGTATTCAGTTGTCCATCGGCGTTTTCATCGTGGAAGACGGCTACGGCATAGTTGCCTGCATTTAATCCATCAATTCTCAGGGTCACCGGCAGGTTTTCCAGGGGAGAACATTCCGCTTTGAGTGCCTTGGTCCCATCCCGAGGAAATCCTTCACTGCGGGAAAAAATTGTGAAACAAATATTGCCTCGGGGATTGGTGATGCCTTCTATTTGAATGTTGAGTTGACTCGCCGGTAGAGCCCCCACGGTTTGAATTAAGGTAAAACTGCTCAAGATTGAGGCGATCGCTAAAATAATTTGTCCAGGTGTTTTCATCATGGTGATCCGGTTTATGCCAGGGTAAATAAAGGTCCCACTCATCCTCTGATCCGGGGGGTTAATAGGGGCTGTCCAGGGCATTATTCTTGAGCCGAACCCCCTGACTTGCTCTGGTTTTCGCCTGGGGGAGGGGTGTAGAAACCTCCGTTCTCAAAGCATTCGCCCCTCGCACCCTACCGCTGTTTGGTGAGCGATCGGTTTAGTTTTTTTCCAGATGCACTGGACTCAAAAACCCCCTAATTTTTGGACTGGTTTAATTGTATGGAATTTTATACAAAAATCAAGTGTTTTTTGATGAAGATAGAAAGAATACTTTAAAAGAGTCAAAATTAGGGTAGGGAAAGAGACTGTTAAACGGGATATCATCCCCCCAGATTGCCCACTCCTCGTTCCCATCCGGCATAAGTCGCAGATCAGGTGTCCTGTAAAAATAAAATCCTCACCGGAAAAAATTGCTCTTTCTTAGAGGTTTCGACCAGAAATGATACTAAATCCGGTTGATCAAAGCATTAAAAATTGTAGGGTGGGCATTGCCCA
>CAYUEH010000834.1:0-2332 GCA_964442465.1 uncultured Laspinema sp.
TGTTTATCCACATCCATCGCTTCGGTAATGCCATCGGTGTAGAACACCACCACATCTCCGGGATTGAGTGTCACCTCGATGGAAGAGACAAACTCCCCAATTTCTTCCACTAACCCGATGGGAAATCCTAAATCTATGGTATCCAAGCGTTCCACTTCCCCCGTGGTGCGGACGAGAATCGCTTCCTCATGTTGTCCCGTTAATCGCAGGGTTCCCTTGCTGTAATCCGCCAGGGAGAGGGTCATACTTTTCTCCACATTCATCCGCTCAATATTGTGATAAATGGTGCGATTGAGGGCGTCTAAAAATTCCTGGGGTTCGGTGATTTTGCTCTCTAATAAGCTGCGGACAGCGGTTTGAGCCATCAGCATCAGGACGCCGCTTTCTAACCCATGTCCGGTGACGTCACCAATGCCAATTTTTAAGCCATCTCCTTGGGTGAGGATGTCGTAATAGTCGCCACCGACTTCTTCGGCAGGTTCCATGAATCCGGCGATATCTAGTTCGGGAAGTTGGCGCAATTCTTCCGCTTTGGGTAACATCATCACTTGCAGGCGACGGGCGATATCTAATTCGGTTTGTAGCCGCATATTTTCGGTTTTTAAGCGGACTACATTGAGATGGGTTTTAATGCGGGCGAGGAGTTCATCTTTGGCGATGGGTTTGGTCAAATAATCGTTTGAACCTGCTTGTAATCCGGCGACTAAATCCGAGACTTGATTTTTAGCGGTGAGCATGATGATGGGGAGTTCGTCCATTCCATACTGTTGACGCAGGATGCGGCAGACTTCGTATCCCGTCATCCGAGGCATCATCACATCCAGGAGGATGATGTCCGGTTTAAAGTTGTTTTCCAGTAAGGCGATCGCCTCGGGTCCGTTGGTGGCTTGGGTGACGGTATAATGAGCGCCGGAGAGGTAGTTGACCAATACCTGCCGGTTGATGGGTTCATCATCCACGACTAATAACCGGAAATGACCATTGGTTTCGGTTTCGACGGGGACCTCGACTGCCTCGGTATCGCTGTTGTCTACGGCAATGGCGATCGCCTGTAAACGGGGGATGAACGATGAGCGATCGCGGTTCACTTCTAGGGGTTCTGCGGTTGTCTTGGAGAGAGGGAGGGTAAAGGTAAATCGCGACCCTTCCCCCAGGGTAGACTCCACGGCGATCGTGCCGCCATGTAACTCCACCAACTTTTTAGTCACCGATAACCCTAACCCGGTGCCGCCATAAATCCGGGCGGTGGAGCCATCCCCTTGCTCGAAGGCTTCAAAAATGCGATCGCGTTTGTCTTCGGGGATGCCGATGCCGGTATCGGCGATGGTAATCGCCAGGTAACCGGGGGCCTCCGGTTCCTCCGGGGACTGCGCCGCTGGCAGCACCTCCGCAGAAACTTCTACCATGCCGCTTTCGGTAAACTTAATCGCATTACCGACTAAGTTATACAAAATCTGCTGCACCCGATTTTCATCCGCATCCACTGGGGGGAAGTCGGGATTGATTTTATTGAGCAGTTGCAATGACTTTTTGCCGATGATGGGTTCGCACAAGGTCAGGACCACATCACTAATTTCGCGCATCCCCACGGGCTTAATTTGCAGTTCTAAGCTCGATTGCTTCATCTTGGATAAATCGAGAATATCGTTAATTAAAGCATTCAAGCGCAGACCACTTTGGACAATCATCGAGAGGTTTCGTTGTTGCTTTTCTGAGACGGGACCGGCAACCCCATCCAGCATGGAGTCCGCTAGGCCAATAATCCCATTTAAAGGCGTCCGCATTTCGTGGGAGGTATTCGCCAGAAAGTCATCTTTGAGCTTATCGAGGCGGCGCAATTTTTCAGAAACCACTCGTTCTCGCTCTAATTCTTGGCGTTGTTGTTCTAATTCTTGCCGTTGGGCGATCGTCCGCCATTGGACATAGGCCAAAACTACGCCAATTAAGGCGAAGACATACAGGGTATAGGCCCACCAGGTTTTCCAGGGTGGCGGAGCAATGTCTAGGTGAATCGAGGTGCCAATTTCGTTCCAGACTCCATCATTGTTGGAACCTTTGACATGGAACGTATAGTGGCCGCCATCAAGGTTGGTATAGGTGGCATAGCGTCGAGTTCCGGCGTTAATCCAGTCTTTATCAAATCCTTCCAGTTTATAGGCGTATTGGTTTTTTGTCGGGTTGGTGTAATCTAGTGCAGCAAATTCAAAGCCGAAAAACTGGTCTTTGTAGGAGAGGGGTAGGGTTGTTATGTCTGATAGAGGTTGATCTAGGGTAACGGGTTCGTTAAATTTTTGAAATTCAGTCAGGACAATGGGAGGAATGTGGGGATTAT
>CAYUEH010000835.1:0-2298 GCA_964442465.1 uncultured Laspinema sp.
GGTCGGGAGGTTCCATAAATGGTAATGCCGTTGGCCCCATTTTCCACAAAATGATTGCCCCGGATTGTGGGCGCACTATTGCCCACGACAGAAATCCCATCATGTCCGCTGCCGGTGAAGGTGTTATCTGTGACCTCCATTGAGGCGGATTCAACCCACAAGGCATAACCGCTGGTATTGTTATTGGTCAGGGTAATCCCAGAAACCCTGGCGCCATCAGCAGCAACCAGACCCACATTTTGCCTTGCCGAAGTCCGACTCAGATAAAGACCTCCGCCTTGGATAATGATTCCTCGTCCTCGGGTGCTGGTATCCCCTTGGAGGGCCACTTGGGGTTTGAGCATTAGAGGAAAGCTCTCTCCGGTGTCCGCGCTATAAGTGCCTGGGCTCAACCGAATCGTCGTATTGGGCCTCGCTTGCCGCAAGGCTTGAGTAATGGTTTTAAAGGGTGCGGATTCGCTCCCGTTGCCGCTGGAGTCATTCCCCTGAGCGGGATTGACAAAGAGCTGGGTTTGTGAGGCCACTTCGGCCCCAGAATTCTGAGCCGTTTGCAATTCGGGAACGCCTTGGGCGATCGCCGTTGGCCCATAGAACCAGAACAACGCAGTTGTGGCCACTCCCAACTGAGCCACGATGCGATACTGATATGAACGCGATTGATGGGGGCTTCTAAAACTCACGACTCTCCTCCTACTAAACGAATCACCTTCTTCAGTTACAGTTCATCTGATGTAGATGCCGATAAAATGCCCAAATGTCAATCTCTTCCCTCCTGATTATCCAATGAATGTAACGGTTGTCTAATGTTTTGTGCCACAATAACTTTCACCGCTAAAAAAAATTAAAAAATGCGGACAGGATATTATAAGTTTGCATCATAGAGTTCCTCAATGTTCACGCCTCATGGGAAACGTTAAAACAGACTGTTCGGATATAGCAATCACAGGGGGTTTCGATGGCTGACAAAAACAGCGGGTTAGCAAGGGTGTCGGATTTAGGACCCCTCCAGTTGCAACCGGCGCTCTGTCGCATTTTAGATGCCAACTTAGACCGGGCGCGAGAAGGCTTGCGGATTATTGAAGAATGGTGCCGCTTTGGCCTGCAAAGTTCACCCCTGGCTAATGAGTGTAAATCCATGCGCCAGGAACTGGCAAGTTGGCACGCACCGGAACTGCGGGCGGCCCGCAATACCCCAGGGGACCCCGGGACAGACCTCAGCCACCCCCAAGAAGAAGAACGCTCGGGCATTGAGTCCCTGTTGCAGGCGAACTGCTGTCGGGTGGAAGAAGCCCTGCGGGTCCTGGAAGAATATGGCAAACTGTACCATCCGGATATGGGCGCTGTGTTTAAGCAGATGCGTTACCGCGTTTATACCCTGGAAAGTAGCTTAATGGCTTACCGGCGTCGTCAGCTTCTGGATCAATCCCCTTTATATCTGGTTACGTCCGAGAATGACAAGTTGTTTGCCGTGGTAGAAGCGGCCCTAGAAGGGGGCTTAACTTTGGTGCAGTACCGTGACAAAAATACAGATGATGGAGAGCGTCTCCGGAATGCAGAACAACTCCGCCAAATTTGTCACCACTACGGGGCACTCTTTATTATGAATGACCGGGTGGACTTGGCCTTAGCGGTAGATGCGGATGGGGTTCATCTGGGACAACAGGATATGCCGACTGCCTTTGCGCGCCAGTTGCTTGGCCCTCAACGTTTAATCGGTCGTTCTACCACCAACCCGGAAGAAATGCAACGGGCGATCGCTGAAGGGGCGGACTATATTGGGGTCGGTCCGGTGTATGAAACGCCCACAAAACCGGGTAAAGCCCCAGCGGGTCTAGCCTATGTCCGCTATGCTTCGGAGCATTCTTCGGTCCCCTGGTTTGCGATCGGGGGCATTGATATGCATAACCTGACCGATGTCCTCGATTGTGGTGCTGAACGGGTAGCGGTGGTGCGCGGCATCATGGAGGTGGAACAGCCGACATTAGTCACCCAATATTTTCTATCTCAAATGAATCGGATTCAAACTCTGAAAGCTGTTGAACAACGGAATGTCCAGTCTAATGCCTGAAATAGCCTTACAAGTAAATGGTGAAACCCAGTCTTGTCCCCCGGGACTGAATCTCCCGCAGTTCCTAGAACAGTTGGGGTTAAATCCTCGGTTGGTGGCGGTGGAGTACAACGGGGAAATCCTCCATCGGCAATTTTGGGAGGGAACTCAGATGCAGCAAGGCGATCGCCTGGAAATTGTCACCATTGTTGGCGGCGGCTAAAGGGTCCAAGGGAAGCAATTGCAACACC
>CAYUEH010000836.1:0-2292 GCA_964442465.1 uncultured Laspinema sp.
ATTGAAGCTGAGGGATATTGAAGAATTGTCAGGGGAGTCAACGGGGTTTAAAAATAGCCGCCCAATGGCAAGAAGATGGTAAAATCAATCCAGGTAGCGATCGCAATCGGGTCTGGCGTGGGGCTGCACAAATATTCAAGGATCCATTCACCTGTTTACCTATTCATAGATTGGAGATTCTCTGCTGTTTTATAACATTTTATACAAAAGTTTAGTTTGCAGGTTTACACTCCCTCTGCCGATGACTAAAACCTGCTAACTTAAGAATGTAATATTTTATCACAATTATCAGGACAATTAATGACCTAAATTAAAATTCAGCAATCAGGCGATCGGGGGTTTATTTGAGGCGTAGCCAAGGGGGAGAAGCCCTCAGCAAAACATGAGACTTCCCCCCTCACGACGGATTGCCCGAAATCAACCCTTCCCCTAAGATACGAGGGTTTGAAACCGATCGAGAATGGGAATTTAAAGGATGGAACTTAAACCCAAGCCATCAGTCTCCCTGTTGGGAGATTACCCAATTTTTACGGTTGATTTTCAACAGCATCAAGCAAGAACTATAGACAATTCGTGATGAATCCTCCAAAAGTAAACGCCCCAAATATTCATTTATTTGCCTTTCATTTGCGCCATGAAAGCGGCATTCGTTCTGAACCCAAAATCTTACCTGGTGCAGAAAAATTATGGGAAAACCTCGGTAAAATTCTCACCCAATATGGGTATGACACTCCTTTGGATCTATTGGGTTATTATGCACCGAAAGGAGAACAGGCTTACGACCCCAAAGAAGAAGGACCGGGCAATATCGTCAATCTCCACAAAAACGGCCTCATCGACTTTAAAGGCACCCTGGAGATCGATGAATATCCCGTCAATTTCACCGGAATTGCTTGTCCCCGTCGGGTTTATGATAGTTATGCATTAGCCTTAAATATTCGACGGCCCGAAAAAGAAAATGAGCGCCAAACCGACGCTGTTCCTATTTCAATTTATAGACAATTTAATACCCCTGCCAACCTGTTACTCCCCGACTTTATCCAAAGTTCTTTAGGCCAAACTCTGGTCCTGACTGCGGATTTAACCGATGAACAAAAACAGTTTTCTCCTGAAGGGTTAAAAAAATTAGCCTGTCAATGTATCGATGCCTTGATTGAAGACCCCAAAAAACGGCCCTCTTATCACAACAAAGGTCGGTTGTTTGGCAGCCCTATTTTTGAATTTGGGGATATTGATACCTTAGAAAGTCAGTCGGATTATCGTCATATTTTAGTGTTATTTTTTCGAGATGATACCCTCAAGCGAAAGTTTGAATCTGCCTATTGGGATTTAATTGAATTATTTTATTATCGGAATAAAATATTAACCTGTTTTGATTTTACCCGAAGTGGGTATCAGGAAACTTACCGTAAATATGAAGAAATTGAGGATATTATTTCTGATGTTAATCAACAAATTTCTAACTTAGTCCCGAATAAAAGGTTGGGGTATAAATACTTGGAAAACCTGAAGCAAAAACTAAAGATTATGCCGGGATTAGCCTTAGAATATTCCCGACTCCAGCAGGTTTTAGAACGAAATCGCAATACGATTGCCATTGATGCGAAAAAATATGATGCGGCCCTGGATGAAATTCAGCGCAAGCAAAATTTAGATGTGTTTTATTTAAAACCCATTGATTTAAGTTTTGTTGAGAATTTTACGCGACAAGAAGTGCCTTATTTTCAAGAACGAATTAAAGCGGATTTAGATTATTTTGTCCATGGCAAGGGACTGGTCGATCGCGCGATCGCCACCATCCGAGGGATTGTGGAAATCGAACGCATCGATCGCGAACGACATCTGGAAACCAAACTCGAAGCGATCGCCGTTGGAGTGGGAACGGCTGCCGTTGTCGCCGCCAGTTCCATCTACCTCAGTTTAGATCAACCCCTCAATCCCCCCGATCGGTCCCCCTCGGTGGCATTATTTATGATGGTGATCCTGATTAGTATTGCTGTAGGTACGATTGTTTTTGTCCTATTTTCTTGGCTATTAAGTTGGATTCGTCGGGACTAATCCTCGGATTCTCTGCCTAATTATCGCTTAAATTTAAGCAATTCTCCCCGGTTCGTAGTAACGACTTCAGTCGTTTCTTCCGGATGACGACTGAAGTCGTCACTACAAACTAATCAATTGCTTTTTCCCTGTTCGTAGTAACGACTTTAGTCGTTTCTTGATTTCGCTAGAATAACGCATCCGGATGACGACTGAAGTCGTCACTACAAACTAATCAATTGCTTTTTCCCTGTT
>CAYUEH010000837.1:0-2291 GCA_964442465.1 uncultured Laspinema sp.
TTAGACTGGCTATATAAAACGAATTGGTTGAATTTTCGGAATTCGGTTCATCCTTAATCTTTAATATCCTTCATCCTTACCCCTATTCCTATCATGGCTCCACCCATTCTCAAGCGCTACGCGATCGCTTTTGGTAAATACAAATGGTTTGGCTTCGCTGCTTTTGTCCTGACCCTGGGCGGATCCGGATTTGTGGCGATGCAACCCCCTCCAGAGGTGACCTATCGGGGGCGGGGATCGATGACTTACACCACTCCGGCGGTAACCTTTTCGGCAACCGGCAGCCAAATTCAAGAACAGGGCAAGGAGCTTCCTAAAGAGATTCTCTTGGCTGAGAATGTGGTAACGGCGGTGGGAACCCAGATCAATGAAGATCCCAGAAAATTGGCTCGGGAGGTGACTTTAAGGATCCCTAGAGGCGATGGCTCTCAACGGATTGATATCGGCTATAACCATCCTAATCGGGAAACTGCCCAAACCGCCGTACAAGCGCTCATGGAAGCCATGATTGAGCAAAGCCGAATGCTCAATACCTCGGCCTTACGACGGATGATCGACGCCATTGAGGAGCGGTTGCCCGAAGCTTTAGCCGAACTCAGAGAAGCGGAACAGAACCTCGAAGAGTACGAACGGGAAGAGGCGGTAGCAATTTTGGCCGCTAGAAGTGGGGGATTGGCCGGGGCGATCGTGGCTAACCAAAATCAGCAGCGCGAGATTCGCTTACAGTTAGAAGGGCTGGATGCCCAGCTTGCCAGTTTAGAACAGCGCCTGGGATTGACGGCGGATCAAGCCTACGTCTCCCAAGCCCTCAGCGCTGACCCGATTATCGCCCAATTGAGAGCCGCCCTCCATCAAATTGAGTCCCAGCGTGAACTCCTCAGTAAGGATTTCCGCCCGCTCCATCCTCAGATGATTGAGTTGCAAAAGCAGGAAACCTCTTACAATGAATTGTTAGAGCGGCGAGCCACAGAAGTCATCGGTGGAGGAGGCATGGCTGCCCCCTTAATGAATAGCGCCCAAATTCGCAAGGACAGTAGTCTGGACCCGGCAAGGCAGCAGTTAGCGCAAACCTTGGTGAGTTTACAAACCCAGCGGCAAACCTGGGTCCAGCAATTGAATTCTCTGACCCAAACCGAACAACAATTGCAGCAGGATTATCAAACCCTGCCGAACAAACAACTCGAAAGAGGACGGTTAGCGCAGCAGGTGGGACTCAAGCAAGACCTCTACAATAAAATGCAGCAAGCTTTGGCGGATGCGAAAGCGGCTGAAGCCGAAACGTCCAGCAGTTTGAGTATTTCACAAGAAGTATCGGTTTCTAAAAACGAAGTCAGTACAAAACCCCCAGCGCTGATTTTTGCCCTGGGAGGGGTGGTGGGGATCCTCATTGGGAATGCCTTGATTTTTGCCATCTCCTTACTGGAAGGGAAATTTTATACGATGGAGGAAGTTAGAGGGGCGTTGCAGCAACAGGACCTTCGCATTCTGGGAATTTTACCCGAGGTGTTTACCCGGGAGTTGAATGCGCAGGAGATGCCGATTTTGATGGATCCGGATTCCCCTTATTTGGAGTTTTATGAAAAGGTCCGCAGTAATTTGTTGCGGATTGGAGAAAAAGCACCCAAGGTCCTGTTGATTACCAGTGTGGCGGCTCAAGAGGGAAAAACTTTTTGTGCTTATAATTTGGCGATCGCCGCAGCGCGTGCCGGGAAACGGACTCTACTGATTGAAGCGGATTTGCGATCGCCCTCCCAAGCGCAGAGTCTGCAAGTGGCGATCGAACCCGATGCCAACCTCGAACCCCTGCGCTATTACGGACAGTTCCACCAATGTATTCGCCTCGCGCCGGACATTGAAAACCTCTACGTTGTTCCCAGTGCTGGTCCTCTCAAAAACAGCGCAGCGGCGATCGAATCCAACGAATTCCGCCGACTCCTGGAAGATGCCAAAGCTCGGTTTGATTTAGTGATTTTGGACTCTCCCGCCATGAGCGTCAACAACGATGCCTTTTTACTAGAACCCTTTAGCGATGGGATGATTCTCGTCACCCGACCCCGCTACACCCAAGGCGGAATGTTAACGGAATATGTCGAACCCCTGACTGAATCAGAAACCGTCCAACTCTTAGGTGCGGTGATTAATGGTGCCGATATTCCCGTAGCACTACCGGAACGCATCTCCAGCAAACCCCCCTTACCCCTTGCCCACAGCGCCGAAGCTCCCCAGCTTGAATCCATAGACAGCAAGCCTCCCAAAATCCCTACCCGCATCAGCCGGTAGTGGGGTGGGTT
>CAYUEH010000838.1:0-2288 GCA_964442465.1 uncultured Laspinema sp.
ATGACTCAAATGGTTACGGTTGCAGCCCTACAAACCGCCTTCTGTGAAGACAAAGAAACCAACGTTTCTCGCGTCACTGAATTAGTCCGAGAAGCTGCCTCAAAAGGCGCTCAAATTATCCTGCCTTCTGAATTATTTGAAGGCTATTATTTCTGTCGCGAAGAACGAGATAAATTTTTTGCTTGGGCACATCCCGTAGAGGGACATCCCACAATTGCCCAGTTTCAAAAGATAGCGGCAGAATTAAAGGTGGTGATTCCAGTGTCATTTTTTGAAAAGGCCGGACCCGCTTATTATAATAGTATCGCCATTATCGATGCTGATGGAACAGTCTTAGGGATTTATCGCAAAAGTCACATTCCCGATGGTCCCGGTTATGAGGAGAAATTCTATTTCCGTCCGGGAAATACGGGATTTAAAGTTTGGGAAACCACTTATGGGACAATTGGCGTAGGAATTTGTTGGGATCAATGGTTTCCAGAATGCGCCCGATCGATGGTATTAATGGGGGCGGATTTGTTGTTTTATCCCACGGCGATCGGCAGTGAACCCCTTGATCCAGAGTTAGATACCAAAGACCCTTGGCAACGGGTAATGATTGGTCATGCGGTGGCGAATATTGTCCCGGTTGTGGCAGCAAATCGCATCGGGACGGAAGAGGGACAAACCTTTTATGGTCATTCCTTTATTGCCAATCAACGGGGGGATAAGGTGGCAGAATTAGACCGCGATCGCCCGGGGGTGATTTGTGCCAGTTTTGATTTAGATGCGATCGCCCGGACTCGCGCCTCTTTTGGCTTTTTCCGCGATCGGCGTCCGGAACTCTACGGCGTCCTCTCTACTGCCGACGGAACCCTATAAGCTGGAAGATTTGACTCCCCCCCAAAACCGCCAAAAACACTGAAAATTGCACCACCACAATGCTAGGGCCCGAGGCAAAATTAAACAGTCCTGACCCTAGCATTCCCACCAGAGAACTGGTTGCCCCCAATAGTACAGAAAGGGCAATAAACAGGGTAAAATGATGAGTCATTAATTTGGCCGTTGCTGCGGGAATCACCAAAAAAGCATTAATCAGTAAAATTCCCACAGCTTTGATAGAAATTGCCACAGTCAAAGACAGCAAAACCACAAATAAATAGCGATAAATATCAACAGAAACTCCTTGAACTTGGGCCAGTTCTGGATTCAGGGTGAGCAAAATTTGCTGCCGCCAAGTTGAGAACAAAAACAGGCAACTGATACCCAGTAATCCCACAATTAAGAAAATATCAGTTTGCCCGATCGCCAGGATATCTCCAAACAACACCGCCATTAAATTCCCCCGATATCCGGGGATAAAACTGGTCAAAATTACCCCAATTGCCAAGGCACCGGAAACTGCTATACTAAACACACTATCACTGGGCAATTTCGTGCGTTCGATTAAATACAGGGACGAGAGTCCAAATACTAGGGTAAAGGGTAACAGTGTCCAATTCGGGTCAACCTGCAACAACACCCCTAACACCACCCCAACTAACGCCGAATGTCCCACGGCATGACTGAAAAACGAGAGTTGACGCAAAACCACAAAAGTGCCCAGGAACCCCCCGAGAATTCCCATCAAGACCCCACCGACGATCGCCCGTTGCATGAAAGGGAAACTCAGCAATTCCAGTAAGTTTGCCACTGCCATATTCCCCAGGAGGAAATATTCAGGGCCAGGGTTGAAGATTTGTAAGAAATTCGCTATCATCATTAATATCTGAAAGAATAATCAAGTATTCAAGTTTTTTAGTGATATTTTCCCTGAACCTAAATCATGGCAGTTAACTATTCTACCGATAAAATGGCCCTGGACAACCTACCCGAATCCGATGAACTCGAATGCATCTCCGAACACGCGATCGACCTAGAGAATATCAACAGCATCCAAAATCAGCTACTGAATGAACAGAAAGCGCAACGGATGGCGGAGTTTTTCAGCTTTCTCGGAGATGCCAATCGCTTGAGAATTATTTCCGCCTTGGCATTAAAAGAACTCTGCGTTCATGAATTAGCGGAAATTGTCCAAATGACCGAATCCGCCGTTTCTCATCAATTGCGGAATTTAAAAGCAATTCGCTTGGTGAGTTATCGCAAAGAAGGACGCCGGGTTTATTATCGACTTCAGGATAATCATGTGGTTAGTCTCTATGAGGCAGTGACGGAACATTTGGATGAGGAATGAGGGATGAATGGGAAGGGAGGGGGAACGACTGAAGTCGTTACTACGAACAATTAAGAACGACTGAAGTCGTTACTAC
>CAYUEH010000839.1:0-2283 GCA_964442465.1 uncultured Laspinema sp.
GGCCCTCCTGGGGTTTGTGGGGTTACTGGAGGGGAACGAACCGGCAGAGTGAACCCGAGTTGCTCGCCTAGGGCCGAAAATCCGGTCCCGAGAAACCAAAACCGAGCTATTGGTGGAAGGGCGATCGACTGGTATGATTGTGCTGGCTAAGGGAAATAGCACCCTCTTTGCGCGATCGCTCTTTTAGGCTGTCCCGAAACCGGGATAAACTAGGGCGATTCAGTTTGAAAATTAATGATTCATAACAAAACGCTCAAGATGGAATGGCACGGCAGCGATGCTCAGAGTCTGGCAATTATTGACCGGGAAATCGGGGATCACGTCTTCTCCCCGGCGGAGTATGAGATTGTGCGGCGGGTGATTTATGCCACCGCTGATTTTGAATATAAATCCCTGATTCGCTTTTCTGAACAAGCACTCCAGGCGGGTGCGGCAGCGTTGGCGGCACGCTCAACGATTGTGGTGGATGTGCCGATGGTGCAAGTTGGTATTTCCCCCCATATCCAAAACACCTTTGCCAATCCGGTTTACTGTTCGATGGATGCCCTCACCCGTCCTCAAAAAGAAAAAACCCGGGCTGCCTGGGGCATCGAAACCCTCGCTAAACGCTATCCTGAAGGCATTTTCATCCTGGGTGAGGCCCAAACTTCCCTAACCACCCTGGTGGAGTTAATCGAGGCGGAGGAAATTCGCCCGGCTTTGGTGATTGGGACTCCTGCCGGGTTTGTCGGGGTGGATGCGGCAAAGGCGAGACTGAATGACTCGATGATTCAAAATATCCGGGTAGATGGACGCAAAGGCAGTGCCGTGGTTGCGGTTGCTATTTTAAATGGATTAGTAGACTTGGCATGGCAAGCGTATGGACAGGAAGGACGGGGAATGATTTGAGGATGAATTAGAGAATTTATCGCCCTAAATTTCTACCTAAATTCTTCTTCTCGACGTACTCTGCGTTTGCGGGGTCGCGGTGCATTTAAGTCTTCCATTTGTTGGCTGATTTCTACAAATAAATCCCGGCGCAAATAGGGATAGTCACTAATCCAAAAGTCGATGCGCGGGAGGTAGATATCGGAGACTTTGGCAATGCGTCCGAGGTCCGGACGGTTGGACATGACCACCATTTCGGCCATATCTCCCGGGGCGATCGCCTTATGTTCTTTCCGTAAAGGAACCAGCACTCGCGTACTAAATCCGGTTTCGTCACCGACTTCTAAATTCAGTCTTCGTTCGCGATTCTCGACAATCACCAGTTCTCCCCGGGGACTGACGGTTTCTTTCGTCCCCACAACTTCTTCGGTAACAAAGACATCCCAAACTTCTCCTCGCCAAAATCCACTGTATTTATAACGCCGACATTGGTAGTTTTGTCGGGAGGCGGAGGCGATTGGTCCCCATAACCAATAAAGACCGAAGATGATGCCAATAATTAATAAAAACGGTCGCCAGTTGTCCGGAAGTGCATTGGCGGTTAGGGTCAGCAGTCCAATTCCCGCAACAGAGATCAGGACGCGCTTTAAAATTTTGTCAATTTTACCGCCATAATAAGCATATTGTGCGCCGGTGGCAATCCCGGGAATGAGTTCGTCAAAAGTTTCACGGGTTAAGGGAATTAGCATTGTTAATAAGGTTCAGAATGGGTTAATTCATCAAAAATAAAGGCAAGAGACGGTTCGAGAAAATTAGGGAAATTCAGGGTGGTTTTAGATGTAATCCTCGTGACGTGGCTCTGCCGCGTCACGCGCTTATGGAGGCTCTGCCTCCAGTCCCCAAGCAAGGGCTAATCGCTGCCTATTATTGTACCTGTCACGGCTTGAACTCGTCACCAAAGGTACAGGCGCTTAAGCCGCTAAGAATGCGTGACGCGGCAGAAGCCCCCTCACGAGGAATTTGGCTATATGCCATCCAGAAAAAGCACTTACAAGAGTTTTTCTAGGCCATAAACTAGGGTTTTGAGTTGGAGAATTTTGCGAATACAGAGTAAGACTCCGGGCATATAACAGGCCCGATCGCTAGTGTCGTGACGGAGGGTATAAACTTGACCCGCTGCACCAAAAATCACCTCTTGGTGAGCAATTAAACCCGGGAGGCGGATACTATGAATGCGAATCCCTTCTCCCGCATCACTGCCACGGGCCCCGGCAATTTTTTCGGTTTCTTTAACCTGGGGAGGATTAAAAGTTTTGCCCATTTCTCCTAACATTTGGGCGGTTTGAATGGCGGTGCCACTGGGGGCATCGGCTTTTTGGTTGTGGTGGAGTTCGATGATTTCCACATGGTCAAAAT
>CAYUEH010000840.1:0-2280 GCA_964442465.1 uncultured Laspinema sp.
GTAATTGTGGTGTAGTTTAGCAAAATTTGCGATCGCCTTGAAGGGATTTTGCTCTGCTCAACCCAATTTTTGGGTAAAACCAATGGCCGCCATTAAAAAAAGCCCCCGTTTTAAGGGAGGCTGTACAGGTCTAAAATGCTGGTACTGTAAGGCTTAGAAACTGGCAGGACTTAGGCCATCTTTAACACTCCACCCTAAAATACCCGAAAGAATGTAGAGGCGATTCGCGAATCGCCTCTACATTCTTTCGGGATGTTATTTTGATGTTAAAGATGGCCTAAGTCCTGTTTGGGAGAGCGATCGCACTGTCCGGGGACACCCCAAATCCCCCCAGGGTGACTGATAGCTATCCCAAAAAATTGTTATGGATGGTTTCGGGATCTCGAATGTAAAGCCAGCCAGGATTCGGCATGGGTGAGGGTCCCTTGCCAGAGTTCATACCCGCGTGCATTCAGATGCAATCCATCGGTGGTTAATTCCAACTGCAAGTTTCCGGCGCGATCGCTAAACTGAGCATACAAATCCAGATAACTCGCCCCTTCTTCTCGGGCGATCGCCGCCAATTGCTGATTAATCCACTCAATTTGCTGATTGGGAATCTGGGCTAACCTTGTCGGCAAAATTGATTGTAAAACCACCTGAGCACCGGGATGCTCTTGACGCAGGCGACGCAGAATCTGGCGATGATTCTCCAGAATTTCATCCACCGCCATCCCCTGGCGTAAATCATTAATCCCCGCCAAAATATAAATCGTATCCGGTCGAGTGCCCCGCAAAGCCGACAATCGACTCAGGACGCCTCGGGAGGTATCCCCAGAAATCCCCTGATTCAACCAGATCCGCCCCTGGGGAAGTCGGTCCTGGGGAAACCACATACTAATTGAATCCCCCAACAACACCGCTAACCGATTAGAACCCTGTCCTTTCGCCACCGCTTGCGCTTCTCGTTCTAGCAGGGCTTTCCATTGCTCATAAGTCGGCTGTTCCCAGGCATTGATCCAAAAGGATTCATAACTATCACTCCTGATTCGGGTATAGGTTTGTCCCGCCTGTAATGCCGCTAACCGTTGTTGATACATTTGCGGTCCTGACTGGGGTCGAAAGGATGGAACTCTGCCATAAGCAACCTGTTCCGGTGCAGTTTCAGCCTTGGGAAGGGACACATTAGACGAGGCGATCGCCCTTTCCGACTGTCCCACAAATTCCGCTGGATAACTGTCAAACAGTTGATCGCCCAACCCCAAGGGGGATAAACTGTCAACTGAACTAAATTCCGGCCCACTCATTTCTACCGTGGGAAATATATCGGCCCTGGCGGTTAATTCCCATTCCTGGGTGTTGATTCTCGGTACAATTTGTTCGGGGGGCTTAGGCGGGTTCGGTATCGCCTCAGCAATTGAGGTCTTCATCTGAGTTAACAACCCGATCGCCAGCAATAATGGATCGCTCATCCCACGTCACTCCTTCACAGACACCTTTAATTTTCCCAAGCTGAATCGATCCAGTCAGGACAACCGTACACCCATTTTGAGACTTTGGATGCAGTGATCTGCCGTGGGATGCAGATGTAATGACAAATAAACCCGCAATCCAACCCCGATAGATTGCCGATGTCTTGAGTCCTTTTTTGAGAATCTCAGCTAAGGGGATTGCAAAATATAAATCCTCCCAACGTTGAACTGAAAGGTAGGTATCTGTAGGGGCTTCGATGCCCGGTGTCCCTGGGGCCTGCGCATTGACTCCGACAGTGACGGCGCTACTCCGTTGAGTGGTCACTACGAACGAACGTTTTGGAGATTTTATTTTTTGGAGTTCCCGTTAGGGAACTTTTCACCCCTTGCATGAAAGCAATCAAAAAAGCGGTATCTGAAGATCACCGCCCTCATCAACACTACTCGTTTTTAGGCTTTCACTGTTCGGTTTGGGTTCAGCAGTGGGAAGGATGAAAAGAGCCAGACTTCCGCAGATTTTGAGAATCCATGCTCAATAGACCTCTTGCAAAATTCTAAAAAGCCCCCCTTTTTAAGGGGGGTTGGGGGGATCAATCTAGTATTTTGCAAGAGGTCTAATGTAGAGGCGATTCGAGAATCGCCTCTACATTTACCTTTCTCTTGTTAAAGATTGCGTAAGTCCCGAAGAGGATTTTATTACTGTTGCTGATAGTATTGCAGAACTTCTTCGGTATAGCCAGAAATTCTCTCGCTGTTATATTGCTCAGGGTCTCCAGCCATCCACCAAGCTGCCGCCCGACGCACGGCTAAGGATTCATTATTGCCACTA
>CAYUEH010000841.1:0-2276 GCA_964442465.1 uncultured Laspinema sp.
TATTTTTGGCAAAGTAGCCATCTCGGCGATAAGGAGCCACCTTCCATCGCCCCGTGAGCATCGTCCCCGGAACCGGATTTTTAATCGAAATGGTTTGGGTAATCGGTTCCCCCAACTTCGTCCCCCGAAACTGCACCAACTGATGACTAGAAATCACTTGAGGGGTGCGACTAATCTCAATCGGAGTCAACACTTCTAGGGCGGTTTCTGCATTGGGGTAACGGTCTTTTGGCTTGGGTTCCACCATTTTTTCCAGCCATTGAATCCAAGCCAGACTAATTTTAGGAATCCGTTTACGAAAGTGAATTCGATAACTGGGGTCAATTAACTCCCCAATCTCCATCGATTTTGTCCCTGTCAGTAAACAAATTAAAGTTGCTCCCACTCCATATAAATCCGATGCCGGAGTCAGTTCCCGATTAAATAATTGCTCTGGTGGCATAAACCCCAGAGTCCCCTTAACAATGCTACTAACCGCAACTTCTCCCTCGCCAAGATGAGCAAACCCAAAATCCACCAAATAGACATTCATGAATTCATCCACCAGAATATTTTCCGGTTTGATATCCCGATGAATCACGGCAGGGAGGCGATTTTGGAGATAAACTAAAATCGACAATAGGGCGATGGCAATTTCTTTGACTTGAATCGGTTGCCAGGTGTGCTGTTGCGCCAGGGATTCTGCCGATTTGTACTCCTGCACCATACAGAATCCTCGGGGACTCTCAAAGCAGTCCAAATAGCGGGGAATTCCGGGATGATTGAGCCCCTGAAGCACTTGAATTTCGCGCTGATATGCCTCGTAACCCGCCCACCCCGCATCACTGGTACTGGCAAACTGAAACTGTTTAATTGCCACTAAATCAGCGGGATCGGGAGTGACATCGGGAGTGGGTGCGGAGGTTGGAGTACGACTCGCCAGGTAAGTCACGCGACCCCCAGCGCGGTTGTGACCCAATTCTCGGATAACCTGATAGCCGTACTCACCAAAATCTGGAAGATTACTCATCATAATGTTTTCGCAGGGATGCCGGTAGGACTATTGTACTGCGATCGCATTGGTGATGGGGTGAGGGGATGGGGGAGATGGGGGAGATGGGGAGGATGGGGAGGATGTTCGTAGTAACGACTTCAGTCGTTCTCTTTCGTTCGTAGTAACGACTTCAGTCGTTTCCGGCTGAAGCGATGAGAAGCACTTTAAGCCCCTGTGACGGAACTGGGGGATCGGGACATGGGTGCGTGACGAAAGCGATCGCTTTCGTCACGAAGATAACGACTGAAGTCGTTACTACGAACAATTAAGAACGCCTGAAGGCGGGACGTTGAACATCTCCCCCATCCTCCCCATCACACTTAGCAATTCCCCTCAACTCTCTACGGTTGAATCCGTTTAGCTTTCGACTCATGATACTCGCGGATTTGACGCGATCGCCTCCAATGAGGATAAATCATTTTCCTTAATGGAATCGCGGTTCCTAGGATTAGCAAAATCACCCAATAATGAGAGAAAATTGTTCCATTCAAAGCTAACCCTAGGCTGATTCCTAATCCCACTGTCAGCAGAACAATTATCCCCGCAAAATAAGTCGAAACATTGCTGTTTTTGAGTGGAACATTCGGTGCCACCTGGGAGATTTTCCCCTGTTCTATTTCATCGAACACCGCACCGGCAACGCTCCCTGTTAAAATACTTAAAGTTACCCATCCCAGCCCAGCCAAAGGATTAGATAAATGGGTGGTATCTAAATGGATGATAGCCACAATCGGCCATACACCAAAGATTCCCCCGGCGATCGCCCCGGCAAGGTCTTGGGATAGCGCTCTAGCCGTTCCCATCGTCCGTAATCGGCTAATCAATACATCTGTTCCAATTCCGGCATAAGGACCTATTAACATACCCAGAATTCCGGAAAATGCAGCAGATTCTAGTACCAAATCAGCCGAAGCCAGGGAACCCATGCCAAAAGCGATCGCACTTAACGCCGTAATCACCGCACCACTGATAAACCCGGGGACGATACCCGGGACATGCTGCTCCGGTTTCTGGGCGTGTCGAACCTCCAAGAGAAGATACCAGGAGGCAAATAAGAACATGAATAAGAACTTTACCACATCCGGATAAATATGACTGATGAGCCACCCGATCCAGTTTCCCATCACCGCGACTGGTTGAATAAAGGCTACTGTAGTCAGGGCTAAACCCAGCAAAATTCCCAGCAAAGGATAGGGTAATTTTATCTCTTCTACAGGTTCTGGCGCGGTTTTAACTTTAAGGG
>CAYUEH010000842.1:0-2272 GCA_964442465.1 uncultured Laspinema sp.
AACGAATTTCCGATCTTCCTGTTGATTCCCTCGGTCTCTTGAGTATCGATGAGCGCATTCAAGAAGACGAAGAAGTGCGGGAGCTTCTCCTAAAATCAAGTATTTATGCAGTCCGCAAACACTTACTGCAAGAAATTAAAGGTTGGCGCTTTTATAATGCCAACAATATGAATTCCCAGAAAATTCGTAACGCTGAACCCAAGATTAGCTCAACCTCTTTGAATACTTACTTATCAGAAACAGGCGAAAATCTAGCAGCCGTGTTAGAGCAACTTTCGGCTGAAAGTCTTGATTTTGAGGAGCGGTTTAACGAGGCATTCAAGCAATTATTTCCCATGACCCGACGCATTCGGGCCACCCGAGCAGGGCTTTTGAATCTCACCCTTGAGTGGTCGGTCAAGGGGATAGAGGAGGTCTTTACTTTGAGAGATATGTCCGATGGTTCCGTGCGGATGTTATGCTGGGCTGTGATTTTATTGTCACCGAAACTTCCCTCCCTACTGGTCATTGATGAACCTGAATTGGGGATTCATGTAGCTTGGATGAAAATCTTGGCGGGATGGATTCACTATGCCGCTCAACGAACTAAAGTAATTGTTTCCACTCATAGTCCAGATTTATTAGACTGTTTTACAGATCGTTCTGATTGTGTGATATCTCTTAACTTAAGGGCGGATGGATTGGTCTCCCTCGATCGCATTCAAGAAGAGCAATTTAAAGCCCGTTTGCAAGAAGGATGGGAGTTAGGTGATTTGTATCGAGTAGGGGACCCCAGCATTGGAGGCTGGCCGTGGTAATTTGGTTGTTTGCCGGAGGCGGACCACCGGAGTATAGCGGCTTAGTCAAACTTTTGCAAAAGGAATTTCCTGAATATCATTTTGAGCGACAACTCCCTCAACTCGCTCACAAACCCATTGGAAAACCTAATCGTGCTGTTCCTATAGTCCGGTCAACCACAGGAAGTGATTTGCTCAGAGCTATCTCGGAACGCCTATCGTTTCTCTTCACTCGTAAATCTCTGGAAGAGCGATTGCTCAAGGATAGCTTATGTGATGCCATTCTCGTCATTGATGACTTAGATTGCCGCCGATGGCAGGGGTTAGTCTGTAATGATATAGAATCCCCAGGATTTCATCAGATCCAAAATAATTATATTCAACAAGTCACCCGGAGTCTGATTCAGGCTAAAGAACCGTTGGACGAGCGGATGAAAAATCGATTAGATGAAGTGCAATTTAACCCCAAAATTATTGTAGGATTTGCATCTCCAAAAATAGAGTCTTGGATTATTGCCGACTGGGGAAACTGTCAGCACCGCGATTTTCCTCAACACCAATGGATTCGGATGAAGCAATGGTTGCGAGACGTGGCTCAGTTAGATTTTGACAATCCGGAACTGTATGGCGGATTTAATCCTGAAACTGGAGTCTGTCAAGTGAAGCTCTCGGAACAAATTGTCGAAGCCTCAACTCAAGCCCAAATTTCTCAAGAAACTCAACAACCCTCTCGCTATAATAAAGCGCGACATTCGTCAGAAATTTTGGAAAAAATATCCTGTCAAAAGGTGCAAGAAATCTGCCCCCTTTTCAAAATAATGTACCAGTCTTTGCAAAGGTTAGGCACGTGAAGCAATTAGGGGGCGGGTTGCTCCTCAAACTGACAACTCACGGGTTCTGTGAACCTCGCTACAATCTAAGAATCGATCGCCTCTTGCAGCATTGGGTCAGACGAAAACTCGTCCTGCTTCTTTTCCTCTGTCCGATTAAATTCCCCCAATTTCCCCAATTTCCCCAATCTCTACCCAAAGATCTTCCCAGAAATGCCATCTGATCGTACACTATATCCATCTTGTTTCTGTGACTCAGACGAAATAGGTAAAATAACGTGGCAAAGGGGTTATCGCAGTGGCAACAATTGGTTAACGGGTTATGGAGGGTATCCCCTCTTCTCAAGCAGGGCTTTGTTGACAAAACTGGCTCACCGATGCGAATCCGCTTAAATGGCACTTGGCTGTTGGGGGGGACGGTGACGATCGCCTTGCTGATTTGGAACTGGAAACTCTTAGTTGCAACAGGTGCCGGGGTCCTGGTGATGTTGGCGACTTACATGATCCAAGGATGGAATTGGCATCAGGTGCGATCGCGCTTGAATCAGTCTCTTGGTGGTGCAAACCGTCAGGTGGCGATCGCTGTGGGAACCGGAGGACTTGCCACCCTGGGAAGTTACATGGCAGTCTCAATCTGGCTAGAATCCCCCAGTCCCTGGTTCGCAA
>CAYUEH010000843.1:0-2264 GCA_964442465.1 uncultured Laspinema sp.
GGCATTTTATAGTGAATCGGCAGTGGAGTACAAGTCATCTTTCCCTAAGCATCAGCAAAACCATCACAAATCAGAACCCGCATGGAGCGTATTGAACTAGATTTGATCGATTTGGGATTGGCCCTAGGATTGATGGGGTTGGCGATCGCGCTATCCGCATGGCAACGCCTGGGATTAGAGGGCCAATTGGCTTTAGCCACTGCGCGAACGATGATCCAGTTGCTGATGGTGGGAATTTTCTTAGAAGCGGTGTTTACTTGGAGAAATCCCCTGGCGGTGTTGGCAGTCCTGATGGTGATGCTCACGATTGCTGCAATTGTCGCCCGCAACCGGATTAGTCAAAAGGTGCCTCGACTGTTGCCTTGGGTGTGGGGGTCGATTTTCATCAGTAGTGCCATTACTTTGGTTTACGTTAACTTGTTGGTTCTGCGACAGCCCGAAGCTTGGACCAATCCCCAATATATTATTCCTCTAACCGGGATTGTGTTAGGAAATGCCATGAATAGTGGGGCGATCGCCGGGGAAAGATTTGTGAGTACCCTGAATGCTTCCCCGGTGGAAATTGAAACCCATTTATGTCTAGGGGCGACTCCTATTCAGGCGATCGCCACCTACCGCAAAGATGCGATTCGCGCTGGACTGATTCCTATGATTAATACCATGATGGTGGTCGGACTGGTGACTCTCCCTGGGATTATTACGGGTCAATTACTCAGCGGGGTCAATCCCCTGAATGCCGCCGCCTATCAAATTTTAATTATGTTTATGCTGGCGTTTGCTTCTCTTTTGAGTACCCTGTTGATTACCAAAGGGATTGCCCGAGAGTTTTTTAACGCCGCAGCACAACTTCAAAAATTTTGAAACCCTGGGCCAATTGGCATGGAATAGGACGGTTTTGGGGAATTTATTACCCCCGATAAAGGCGGCTTGGTATAGGGCGCAGTTGGGTCACCAAACCCCTATATGATGTTAGAGGGGTTGGTGACTAAACCCCTACATGAAACAACGATTATTCGTCATGAAATTTACGCCATTGACAGGGTTCGTCCTAATCTCTTCCTCTAGGAGGAACAAATCATCGCGGTTTTCAAATAAAATTATCAGAGTAGACTCTAAAACTTAGAATAATAGTATTCGACTGAACAAAGGCTTTTGTTGTCTGCTCAAAACCCGTAAAACTTGTGGGGTTTCAAGTCATATTGAAGGGCTGGCTAATAAATAGGCAGAAAATATCGCACTTTTGGGCAATTTCATGAATGAACCAAAATTTCAATTGAGATTATTCTGATTAACCCCATCAACTAACCCTTCAAATCCCTAATAAGAAAACAAACTCAAACCCCTTAAATTTTTTATAATCTTACAATCGTTTGATAACAGTTTTTATGACCCCTTACTTAAGCTCATTAGCTCTATCCGCAATGCCAGCGATCGGGAGTTCTATCGGCGGACTCCTGTCTGAATTTATTCCGCCCTCTAAAGGTAATTTAAGTTTAACCCTTCATGGCGCAGCGGGAATCATCCTGTCTGTGGTTGGAGTGGAACTCATGCCTCAAATGTTGGCCGCCGATCCACCCTGGCTAATTTTTCTGGCCTTTGTGATGGGGGGTGGCTTTTTTATTCTGATGAGAAGAGGGATTAACTATGTCCAAAAACACAGGAATAAATCCGAAAAGCAATCTTCAGCCTGGGTGATTTTCTTGGCCGTAGGAGTCGATTTATTTAGCGATGGTTTAATGGTGGGGACAAGTTCAACCATTGCCTTTAGTCTCGCCCTGATGGTTGCGGTGGGTCATATCCTGGCTAATATCCCTACGGGAATGGCAGCAATTTCCAGTTTTAAGCAGAGTAAAACATCAGCCCTCTTTCGCCAAATGGTATCGGCTTCTTTGATCTTTCCTCCAGTCATTGGTGCAACCCTGGGATATTGGGTGGTGGTGGGTCAACCGGAAGTGCTTAAATTTATGCTGCTGGCATTCACTGCGGGTATTTTGACGACTTTAGTTGTAGAAAATATGGTGCCGGAAGCCAGCGAACATGAAAAAGAAAACTATCAAGAAACACTCTGTTTTGTCGGTGGATTTGCTTTTATAGCACTGCTTGGTACTTATTTAGGCTAGGTTTAAAATTGGGAATAAATGCTGTAATTAATAATGGATTTATTGAGACTTAATCTCTTCTGTTTCTTAGACCTCTTGCAAAAGTCTTTAAAGCCCCCGGTGGAATTAAACATTTATTCCTCTGGCTTCCCCCGTTAAATAAAC
>CAYUEH010000844.1:0-2263 GCA_964442465.1 uncultured Laspinema sp.
TCCCCTTGGGAGAAGGGGAGCTAGAAGTCCCTCGCCCCCTGGGAGAGGGATTTAGGGTGAGGGCCTCCCAAGTGAGATGCAACCCAAATTCCTAAACTACCTCGGAGAAGAACGTCTCAATGATGGTTAAAAAATATTGGCAACAGGGAGTGGCGATCGCCCTGACCGTTCTGATGGGGATTTCTTTATCCTCCTGCAACCTAACCCAATTTAAAACCTCTGCCGCCCAAACCCCCTTAGTCTTAAGTATTCTCAGCGACCCCAAAACCTTTAACTACGCCCTGAGTGAAGAATCCCCCAATATTTTTGGCTATACTTACGAAGGGTTAGTCACTGAAAATCCCCTCACCGGAGAAGTCGAACCCATCCTGGCCGAATCCTGGGAAATTTCCCCCAATGGATTGCAAATTATCTTTACTTTAAGAGAAAATTTGCGATGGTCTGATGGTCAACCTTTGACCGTTGATGATGTTGTTTTTACCTATAACGACATTTACTTTAATGACAAAATTCCTAGCAGTACCGCTGATGTGCTGCGGATTGGCGAAAGTCGCGCCTTTCCCACGGTGCGAAAACTGGACGATCGCCGGGTAGAATTTACCGTCGTCGAACCCTTTGCCCCCTTCCTCAGAGCGGCAGGATTAGCCATTCTGCCCGCCCATGCCCTGCGGGAATCCGTGGAAACCTCAGATCGTGAAGGAAATCCCGTCTTTCTATCAACTTGGGGCATTAATACTCCGCCCCAGGAAATTATTGTCAATGGTCCTTATAAACTCGCCAGTTATCGACCCAGTGAACGAGTTTTCTTTGAAAAAAACCCCTATTACTGGCGCACTCCTCAGCCTTATATTGACCGAATTGCTTGGGAAGTCATCGAATCGCAAGATACCGGAGTGGTCCAATTCTTATCGGGAATTTTGGATAGTATTTCCGTCAGACCCGAAGATTTTTCTTTACTGAAAAAGCAAGAGGACCGAAATAATTTTAAAATTTTATATGAACTAGAACCAGCGCCGGGAATCACCTTTATGACCTTTAACTTAAATAAAGGTCGCTTCGAGGATAGCAATCGTCCCGTGGTGGACCCAATTAAATCCCGTTGGTTTAATTCCGTGAAATTCCGACAGGCGATCGCCTATGCAACGGACCGAGAAACCATGATTGAGAATACCTTCCAAGGGCTAGGAAGACCAATCAACTCTCATGTCTCCGTCCAAAGTCCTTACTATCTTTCCCCAGAAGAAGGTTTAAAAGTTTACGATTACAACGCAGAAAAAGCCCGCCAACTGTTACAAGAAGACGGATTTACTTATAACAACCAAGGCCAACTCTTAGACTCCGAAGGGAACCGGGTTCGCTTTACCTTAATTACCAATGCCGGGAATAAAATTCGTGAAGCAATGGGGGCTCAAATCAAGCAAAACCTGAGTCAAATCGGCATCCAAGTCGATTTCCAACCCCTGGCTTGGAACGCCGTGATTACCAAATTATCCGATTCCCTAGATTGGGAAGCCCTAATCATTGGATTTGGCGGCGGAACTGAACCCCATTGGTCCTCTAATTTATGGTTACCGGACGGGCGACTCCATATGTTCAATCAACCGCGCCAAGTCGGACAAACGCCGTTAGTCGGGCGAGAAATTGCCGATTGGGAACAACGCCTGGGGGATTTGTATATTCAAGCCTCCCAGGAAATTGATGAAGCCAAACGCCGAGAACTCTATGCCGAAACCCAACGGATTACCCAAGAATATTTACCCGTGATTCAGTTAGTCAATCAACTGTCAATGACCGCCGTTCGGAATCGGGTGCAAGGGGTGGAATATTCTAGCCTAGGGGGAGCATTTTGGAATATTTATGAATTGCAACTGCTGGAATAGTTGTCTGGTAAAATGGCAATTTCTAGGGCAAAAACCCTCAACTCAATGGCACTGCACGATTAACACCCACCCATGAATCCCGAAACGCTCCAATCCCTATTAGAAGCCGTGGCAGCCGGTAAAATGAGTCCATCCACTGCTGTAGAAGAGTTAAAATATCTCGGATTTGAGCCGGTGGGGGATTTTGCCCGAATCGATCGCCATCGGGCATTGCGAACCGGCTTTCCCGAAACCATCTGGGGTCCAGGAAAAACCCCGGAACAAATTGCCGATATTATACTTTCCATGCGGGAGCATCATTCTGTCGTGATGGCAACCCGGATTACCCCGGAGGTATTTGCCGAGATTGAGGACCGGGTACATGGGTTGTATTATTATCCCAC
>CAYUEH010000845.1:0-2258 GCA_964442465.1 uncultured Laspinema sp.
GCCCCTACAAGAACTAACGATTTTTCGTCATTCAATTTACCCCCTTGACAGGCTATAGCAATCCTTGCAGCAGTTGTGACATTTTCTTCTCCCCTCTCCCCCCCCTTTCAAAGGGGGGTAGGGGGGATGGAGAGGGGTTGGGGGCCGCCATCGTCTTCCACAATTGAATTAGGACTGCTATAGCGGTTCCCACAGTTATGAGGTACGTTTTTGGAGTGCGAGCATCTTGCTCGCTATTGTCCAAAGCGAGCAAGATGCTCGCACTCCTTTAATTTTCTGTACCTCATGAGTCCGGGAACCGCTATATAGTCCTTAAAACCCTACTAAATGATGAGCAAATCCAGTCCCAGCAATCCCCAACTCGCGGCCCTCATCCTCGCGGGAGGCAAAAGTTCTCGCATGGGGGAAGATAAAGCCCAAATCCTCTGGGAGGGGAAGTCTTTACTTCAGCGCGTCTGTGAGGTGGCCTGTCACTGTGCGTCCCAAGTTTATTACATCACCCCTTGGCCGGAACGCTATGAGTCTCTGCTGAGTCCGGAACATCTCTCCGGACGGACGGTTCAGGCGCTGCCAGAAACGGAACACAAAAAGGGACCGTTAGGGGCGCTTTGGGAAGGGTTGAGTCAGATTGAGGCGGAGTGGGTGTTGGTGTTAGCTTGTGATTTACCGTTATTAGATCCGGCGATCGTCCAACAGTGGGCGGATCAACTGCCTAATCTACCCCCGCAGAGTCTGGCTTTGGTTCCGCAGCAGGGAACCCTTTGGCATCCGATGTGTGGATTTTACCGGCAATGCGCCGTAGAACCGTTGGGGCAGTTTCTGGAGGAAGGGGGGCGATCGTTTCAACGGTGGTTACCCGAGATTGGGGCTACTCCCCTGGAGGTAGGCACTGCGGAATTCCGGATGTTGAGAAATTTTAATACCCCTGGGGATTTACACGCCCCTAGTCCGGAGTAGTGTCCGGATTGTCGCCCTAGGGCGATCGCCGGGAGGTTTGAGGGCAGAAGTACCTTTAATCCTGGGGGAGAACCCCGGAGAATAGGTTTATTTTCTTCAAAATTATCCATTCGATGATAAATTATAGGGCGGATCCGATAGCGGACCATCCCCCAGATCTCAGCCCTTAAAATCCAGGAATAATTCTTTGGAAAGATTTTAGAATCCTTGCTTATAATTTGTAGAGGAATCTTTACGATTCTCTACAGGGTTCTTCATGAACCGTAATCAACCCAGTCTTTCAAAATTTTGAACCATGCCCCGGATACTCGTCATTGACGATGACCCTGCAATCTCAGAATTAGTCGCCGTCAATCTGGAGATGGCTGGCTATGAAGTCAGTCAAGCCGAAGATGGCATCAAAGGTCAAGCGCTTGCGCTGCAACTGATCCCCGATTTAATCATGCTCGATCTGATGCTGCCTCGGGTGGATGGATTCACTGTATGTCAACGGCTTCGTCGTGATGAGCGTACTGCCGATATCCCCGTCCTGATGCTGACAGCTTTAGGTCAAACCCATGATAAGGTCGAAGGTTTCAATGCAGGCGCTGATGATTACCTGACTAAACCCTTTGAAGTTGAAGAAATGCTTGCACGGGTCAGAGCCTTGTTGCGACGCACCGATCGCATTCCCCAGGCTGCCAAACACGCGGAGATTCTCAACTATGGACCCCTGACTCTCGTCCCTGAACGGTTTGAAGCCATTTGGTTCGATCGCTCGGTCAAGCTGACTCACCTGGAATTTGAACTGTTGCACTGCCTGTTGCAACGTCACGGCCAAACGGTCTCTCCTAGTGAAATTCTCAAAGAAGTATGGGGATATGACCCCGATGATGATATCGAAACCATTCGGGTTCATGTTAGACATTTGAGGACGAAACTCGAACCCGATCCTCGACATCCTCGCTACATTAAAACGGTCTATGGTGCCGGTTATTGCTTAGAATTACCGAGCACTGCACCGGCTAATGAAAACCAACAAGCCGTATAGTCTCACCCCACAAGAAAGGAAGAACCGGATGGGGAGTTTCGGCTGTTTAAACTCCCTGAAGTTCTACCCGGTGGGGTGAAACTGCTCTGTGTTCAGGGTGATTCAGGATTCAATAGAAAAACGCTCCCCCAAACTGCTTAATGTCGCGGGAGAGCGCTCTTTCTAACAATTTCCCGAAAGACTGATCGTCCGGATCAGCTTCAGGACGACACCAAACAGAATCCAACTTTTCCGACTCATCGGTTCTAGCTGGATCCTGTGATGGGCGGTT
>CAYUEH010000846.1:0-2243 GCA_964442465.1 uncultured Laspinema sp.
CCAAATTCAAAACCGGACGATTGGTGAAATCTTATCTATCAGCAGTGACAGGCAACGCCTGGAATATATGCAGCAAAACTATTGGCAGTTAGAGGTATTTCTCTCTCTGATTACCCAATATTTGCCGGAGGATGCAGCAGCGAAACAAGCGGCGTTGGATTTGGTGTTGCGGCGCAAGGGGTTGGCGACGGAGGCGGGTTTGTTGCTGCGATCGCTCATCTTCTCCGGACGTTACCCGCACCTGATGCCGGAATTTGAGAAATTGCGCCAATTGATTCAGCAAGTGAGCTTTTTGACCACCCAGATGCAGAATCAATCTGGGGAACGGTTGTCCGGTTATCGGGCAGAATTGGCAAGGGTTACCCTGGAACGTGAGGAGGTGGAACGATCGCTGAGTCGTCAAATGCCGGAGATGAACCTGCAAATGCACTTGAATCATGCCAGTCGGGAGGCGATCGCCCAATCTCTCCCCAAGGGGTCAACTCTGGTGGAGTTTGTGCGATTTAATGTCGTTAATTTCAAGGCAGTGAAAGCGCATGGGGATAAACAACGGTTTCCAGCGCGATATCTGGCGTTTGTGTTGCCCGCAGGAGAGGCGGCAGGGGTGGAAATGATTGATTTAGGGGAGGCGGAGGAGATTGATCGCCTCTGTCAGACATTCCGCCTCTCGGTTTCCGACAACGAACAGTCTCACCCCAATCGCGACATCGCCTTACCGAAGGACAAAACCCCCGTGGAGAAAGCACCTGACCCGGTTTCCCCAATGCTCTATACCACCTCGGAAGGGCAGGAATTGTATCAAATGCTGATTGTCCCCCTGAAACCCTATCTGCAACCCCAGCAGACGGTATATATTGCCCCCGATGGGGAATTGACCACCCTGCCTTTGGGGATTTTGTCCCGGGAGGGAACAGCCTATTTGATGGATGAGTATGGGTTGCGCTATCTGAGTGTGGGGCGAGATTTGTTGCGGTTCCAGTTCCCGATTCCCGTGGACTATACGGACTCGTTAGTGATTGCCAATCCCGATTATAATTTGCGGGTGGAGGGATTAAAACTGCCCAAACTGCCGCAACCGATCGCCCAGGAGATGACTCCCCCACCGCCCAAACTGGAGAAATTAAAACCGCCCAAGCAGCCGCAACCGATCGCCCAGGAGATGATGTTAGCAGTGGCAGGGGCGATCGCCTTTATCTCCTATTTCATCTTGTTAGCTGTCTTTCCGATGGCAATTTTGCTGCTGGTTTTCGGGATACTTTGGTTGGCAGTGGTGGTCCACAACGCTTCCTATGGCGATCGCTTACACCAGTTTGAGAAACAAGCGCGAGAGTACGATCGCCAGGTGACTCAACCGATAACCCCTGAAGGGGTTACTACAAACGTTCGTAGTGACTCCTTGATGAGTCAACCCATCCCGACTCAACCGACTCAACCCGCCTCCCCGGTTTCTGAGGAAGTGCGATCGTTATTGCGGGAGTTGGGAGAGGGTGCCGGTGAAGTCTTTACCAAGCTGCCAGGGACGCAAATTGAAGGGGAGTTGATAGCTGAATTATTGGGCGTTCCCCTCTATACAGAAGCCCAGGCGGTGAAATCCTTGCTGTCTCGGTGTCGATCGCCCAAAATTGTCCATATCGCCACTCATGGTTATTTTCTCCCCATTCACCAAACTCCCCCAGATTGGGGAATGTTCCCCCAAATTCTGGGAAGTGAGACAAACCCCGGGATGCCGTTATCGGTTCGCAGTCGATACCGGGCGGAGTTCCAGGACCCGATGACCCGAGCCGGTTTAGCCTTGGCTGGGGCGAATACGGCTTGGCAAGGGGGCCTTTTGCCGGAACAGGCGGAGGAGGGGGTGTTGACGGCACAGGGTGCGTTCCAGGTGGATTTAACCGGGACTCGGTTGGTGGTGCTATCGGCTTGTAATACAGCTTTGGGTGATCAGACCATTGGTGAGGGGGTACTGGGATTACGGCGCTCTTTTATTGTGGCGGGTGCAGAAACCGTGGTGATGAGTCTGTGGAGTGTTCCCGATGTACCCACGGCAATTTTAATGGCACGATTTTATCACAATTTGTTTGAGACGGATTTGGGTCGCACTCAGGCATTGGAGGAGGCACAACGCTATTTACAGCAGATTACCATTGGGAAAATCCGGGCTGAATGGTTAACCGAGGAGGCAATTGATGCGGTGGCACAGCATAGTGAAAAGAGTGCGATCGGGTTAAAAATTTTAAGCACAAAAT
>CAYUEH010000847.1:0-2238 GCA_964442465.1 uncultured Laspinema sp.
GCTTAAAGCGCTGAAATTCCTACATTGTAAAGGGTTCAGCGCTTTTTACTTTTGAGGGGATTTTTAGTGGTTAGGCGATCATTGGTGGCGATCGCCTCTTTTGACGATACAGACCGACGCCGGAAACCCTTGGGAGACATTCACTCCAGCCTATTAGTCCTCCGTTTGACTACATTTTGACTACATTTTGACGACACAGCCACAAAAGCTGATAATTGAAACAGGCATTAGAGGCAGCATCATGAAAAATTTCTGGCCCAGATGGAACCCTAAAGGGCGATCGCCAGCCAATCCATAAAAAACCGTTCTATATACCGCCCCTTCACCCTTCTTGGGACCCTCTACCCTCAGTCCCTCTGTGCGGGATTGAGGGTGAGGGCTACAAAAGTGGGATACACTCCAAAACCATGACTAACATTCAGCAAGAGATTATCAAAAAAGGATATCAAGCCTTAATCGATTCATTAGGAGTCGTCGATACCATTCGCTTTATTCAATACTTTAGTCCCGGCCAAGGTGACTATACCCAAGAGCGCCATCAATGGCTGGGGAAAATGTCATTAAACGATATTTTTTTATCAATGAAGCAGGCCGAACAAAATGATAATAATCAATATGATGAAATTATCGGCGATGAGGAGTAAAGGATATTCATAAAAAAGTTGATGAATTGAACACCGCCCTCTCCTCCTCCACAGGAATTGTGATGATTTTCGGGCGGACAGTTCCCGGACCTCACCACCAACCCTGCCTAAAGTAGGGAACGATAGAAAGAGAGTTCGCGGGTTGCCTCCTGTGCCATCTGACGACGAAGAGACATGGGTAAAATCACCTCCCCATTCGGTCGCCAGGACCTTAAGCGCATTCGGACATTAATATCCCCCTCGCGAATCCAAGCTCGATAATAGGCATCGGTCTCACTGCGGTTTGCTAAAACTTGCAACGCTGCCGTGCGATCGCCCTCATCCTGGACCTGCCGCCTCACTAACTCCCCTAATGAGTCATACGCCACCGCCTCAAACGTCCCATGACGCACCGTCCCCTCCACATAGCGACGGGCAAAATCCCGAGGAAAGCGCAACAACAGCAACTTACGCGGCAAATAAAAATTAAAACCCCAAGCGGCCTCCATCGCCTCCTCCACCTCCTCAGACGTGGGTAAATCCCCCGCCCGTCGCATCTCCCGCAACAGATTGGGAATCTGGGGGTCACCCCAAGCTAATACGGTGAGTTTGGGGGAGGTGATGCGGTCTAAGCGATAATTGTGCCAACCCATCTCCCCTGAAGGTGTTTCTCCCCAAGCGCTGAGATATTTAGCCCGACGCACATAATGTAAACAGACCGGATAAGTGGTAAATCGCACGATTCCATTCTGGGCCAAGTCATAGTCAAACTGCACCACCCCGGAAGAGGAAGTGCGCCACAGTTGTTCTAGTTGGTCCTGATAAGTGTCTACCTGTTCTTGCACTTCGGGAGAGAGGATGTAATCCAGGTGGATGAAAATCCGCCGTTGTCCTCGGTTGTCGAGGGTTTCTGCTGGTTTGGCATCGGCGGCGACTTGTTCCCATAAGGATTGGATCAGCACTTCTAAATTGGGCTGAATGAAGGAAATATCTTCCAGTAACGGTAACAATTCCCGGACTTGGGATAGGGGTAACAATGCGGCATCAGGTTGAGGGCCGATCGCCCGCTTTAACCCAGGCAGACTGGGCAATTCTTCCAGGGAGATACATTGATATTTCCCTCGGGATACAGACTCCAACCAGCCGAGTTCCGCCAGTTGCTTCAAATCATCGCGAATCGAACGGTGCACCGTGGTAAACGGCGCTTGTTGCACCAGGGCCTCTAGTTCCTCTGTTGCCAACCCACTCAAGTGGATGACATCCGGCATCCAAGACTCCGGGGACTGTTGGGCTCTTAACAGCAATTCGGTGACTGTGCGGTGACAAATACAGCGGCCATCGGTGCATTGGTATGACAACTGTTCTGCGGTCAAAAGGTCACTTTTGCCGTGAGTGGGAGCAAACAGGCGATCGCGTAGGTGGGGATAAGCAAAGGGTTGGGGTAAGTTCATCGCCCAAGGGGACCTCTCTCCATAGAGTTGGGTTAATAGGACCCACAACCGCAGCGATCGCAACAACCGATTCCCAAGCTGGCCCCCCGCCAACCACTGCAAAATATCCGGACTGGGTGGATAAGTAAAACGACTGCTCATTTATGGAAGACCCCTCTTCAATG
>CAYUEH010000848.1:0-2232 GCA_964442465.1 uncultured Laspinema sp.
AACCATTCTCGACGGAGGCGATCGCGATTGCCTAAACGGTCAAATTCATCTTGCCACACCTCGGACCGAACTTGTTCTAAAAAGATTTGCCACTCGGTTTTTACCCCTTCCACCCGCAATACCCGGTCCACAAATTCCTCCACAATTGCAAACGCCGCCTGATTCGGTTCAATCAACAAATCTTCCAAAGCAGTTTCACACTTATAAACGGCTTCCGCATGAAGGGTTTTCAGATTGATTAAAACTTCAGACGCCGAAACTCCTTGATTGGATAATTTCAATCCCGTCTTATCCGGATTTAATCCATCCAACTGCTGACGAATCCGATGTTGAATCAGTCCGCGATAGGATAAATTAAATTCATCTAAGATTCTAAACCCCAGCTTGAGTTTCTGTAAATCTTCCGGTAACCTTTCCGCCATTACCCCTAAAAATTCACTACCCCGAACTGGAGTAAGGTTCCCTAACCGTCCCTGTTCTCTAAGGACATCAACTAATCGGGACTTGACTCGCTCGATCGCCTGCTTTAATCCATCATCTAACGTCAAAAAATGTTGGGATAAATGGGCTCTAATTTCGTTCAAATATTGATAGTATGCATTGGGATAACCTCCCACCCGATCGCGTCGGGTTTCTATCTCCTCTAAAGTGGGAATTCCCGGGTCCTGGCGACAAGTGGCAATCGCCTTCTGGACTTGCTTCTTAAACTCCACATCTTCCGCCTCTCGCTGCTGAGATAGCCCGCGCAGCAATCCCTCTAATCCCCGGGTTAAGTCATTCCAAAGCGCATCAAATAACCGCAGAAATAGGGGAAAGTCACTCTCTCGGTGGACAGATTGCCCCAGGACTTGCCTTGCCTTGACCAATTCGGCAGCGAGGCGATCGCGCAGGTGCAAGATTCGGTCTTGACAAGCGGCAGCATACTGGCGGTCCAGTTCGGTGATTTTAGCCATTAAATATTCCAAAACCCCCTCTAAAATCTGCTGATTCACCGCAACAGAATCGGCGCAATTCACGGTTAGAGTTTTGACCACTTCCAGATGTTTTTCGGCCATTGTTTCGGCTAAATCTTGGCAGTTTTTGCCATTATCCCCATTGCCCGAACCTGCGCTGGTTTGGTTGAGAATCATCATCGACCAAAGGGCGATGGGGAGTTCGGTTAATGCTGCCGCAGCGGTGTCATACAGCTTAACATCCACATCAGCCCAATAATCCCCGGAGGATTTTGGCATTCTCACAAATAAGACAAAATCCACCTCATGACCCAAGGTTTCAATTAGCCTCACTTCATCGCCAATGCCGGTATCCCCTAATCCGGGCATATCCACTAAAGCAATGGTTCCCACATCCCCATTGGGAAAGGTGCAGACAATTTTAACTTGACGCACAGCCAGATAGTTGAAAAAGACGCGCTGACCATCGGGGGTATCTTGTGCGACATATTCGCGAATTTCCCCTTGAGAAATTCGCCGTGGGGAGGGTTGGTGGAGGAGAGTCCTATACTCGTCCAGGTGCTTGTGATATCGGCGCAGATGTTCGTATTTGGCCCCGGTTTGTGCGCCGTAGAGGTCGCGAGGGAGGGGTGGAAGAGACTGCCTTGCGAAGTCATCGAGAGACTGGGGGGCGGGACCTAGCTGGAGTTGGTCGTAATAGGGGGCGATCGCCTCATCTAAAAACGATCGCTCACTATGAAAGAACACTTCCCCATGAGTTTCCAGGGTGGGATTGTGGTAGATGGTACTGAGGACGCCGGTACAATGTTGGCGATCGCCATCGGGAATTTCCGAGGCAGTCAGTCCGGTTAAACTCTGTAACAGGCGACTTTTCCCTTGTCTAGCGCGTCCGACAACGCCAATATTCAGAGTATCCCGGGAAAATCGAGCTTTCAGTTTCGCCGTTGCCTCTAATTCCCGGGCAATTTCCACCTGAATTTTCCAAAAATCCACGTCTTGGAGATGTCCGACGATCGCCTGATCCTCCACGGAATCCAGGAGGCGACTGCGGTGGTCCTGTAAAGTCCGAAGGGCCAACCCTAAAGACCTCAAATTCTCCTCAACCTGACTAATTTTTTCGGCTAAAGGGCGACGTTTTTCGACAATCTGAGCAATTTGTGCGGTTCTGTGATTATTCATAATGGGCAATATAATTATTCGTTTCCGTCCCCTCTCTTGAGGCTGTCGGCGAAGGATTCAACGCCAGTCAAGACTTGAAAAGACTGCTTTGAGGGATACC
>CAYUEH010000849.1:0-2231 GCA_964442465.1 uncultured Laspinema sp.
GTTGTTCCGCCATGCGATAAACCGCTTGTCCATAAATCACGGCACTTTCTAGGGGGCGAACATAATGGTGAGTGCCCGGATGGGGGTCGCGACTGGGGGCAAATAAGGCTTTTTTGACCCCAGGAATTACCCACTCAGGGCGTTCATTTTTGGTGCCAAACACCACTTGATTGTTCGGATTGCTGCCTAAGACGGTGGCTAAATGACGAAATTGGGCGGGAAAGTTCGGATGCAAAAACAGAATTCTCATGCGCTATAATGGCAACAGCTAAAGGAAACAATAAGTGAGCAAAAATTAAGATTAGGAACAAAAAGTTAAGTCCCTTTTGTTCCTAATCTTAAGGGGTTGAACGTTAAACAATTGGGGCTTTGCAAACCCAAACGCAATCTCGGGGAACCGACTGAGTGTCTTTGACTAGAATTTCATAATTGAGATGGGTGAGAAATTTTTCCATGATGCGATCGCTCATCACAGAAAAGGCTGAACCATGCCGTTGTCCTCGTAAATTGAGATGCCATTCACTCAGAAACTTTTGCCAACCTAACTCGCTGAGAATGTTGGTATGGTGAAAGACACAAAGGCGATCGCCTCGAAGTAAGGCCGGAATTTGAGTCAGATAATTGAAAATATCGCGAGGTTCCAAATGCACCATTGTATCGTAACAGAAACAGACATCAACAGAATTAGCTTCGATCGCCTTTAAAGTGAGTCCATCGAGTTTGAGATAGCTAACGCGATCGTTCCCGAGGTGCGATCGCGTGGCCTCTAGCATTTTACTAGAAATGTCCGCACAGATGAGTGTTTTGCAGTGTTTCAGCAACAATCCGCCAGTTTTGCCACCCCCCACACCGATTTCTAAAACCCGATGTTCCTGCCCGATATAAGGCTGAATGAAGCGCTGTTCAATTAGGGTTTCATATTCCGCTAGGGTACTAGCAGCGCCCGCCCCTTTGCCAATCCATTCATCGCCAATGCGATCGAGTTCAGGATGCAACTCTTGCCACATTTCGGCATAAGCATCCCAGGTCCCTTCATAGTCAATGCCGTGATTGGGTTTTTCCATTGCGGTGGCATCTACCTCCCTTATGAGACAACATTCAAGCGAACTTTGATGATTCATCCTTCACCCCGGTGCTCTACCGGGATGACCATCCCCCCGCATTCTTTTACCACAGTTTGGTGATTTAATTCCAAGAAAAATTCAGGGAAAATTCATCCATAAGCTGCTGGTTGTGCGGCTGAAAATATTGATTCAAGGTGGATTGGAGTCCCTCCGGCAGGGTCGCATATTCTCCCGCATTGTATTTGGGATAGTCGGCAATTTCCATCGGGGGTAACCCTAAAAATGCCACAGTTTCAGCAAGGGTGGCCGCAGGATTGGCATAAAAGGCTTCACTTGAAAGGATTAAGAATTGCTCTTGGGGGAAAAGTTCCATCCAAAGTTTGAGTTGATTCCTATAAATTCCCCGAGATAAATAGGTGTAATGTTGATGATTGTAACTATAATAGTTGGGGTCAGCCCACATTTTTTCCACTTCCCCGGCGAGTCTGGCCGGTTCTTGGGCGATCGCCTCCGCAAAAGAAAGGGTCTCAAATCCCAATCGCACTTCATGATTATAATGAGACCAGGCTCTTTCCACAGGATTTCTGAGCAACACAATCAGCTTAACCTGGGGAAATAAATCCTTAACCCGCTGGGGAACTAAGGGATGAAATAAATAATAAGGACTCGCTTCTCCCGTCTGGATTCCAAGTTGCGATTCTCGGGCCGGAAATTGTTGGTGATACCAGTCAATTCCGTGATGAAAATTGAAGGTAAAAAAATGAACTTCTTTTTGAGATGCTGGGAGAACTTGGGGATGTTGAGTTAAGTAATGATAGAGCGAGGTTGTCCCTCCTTTTTGGGTTCCAATAATCAAAAAATCTGGCATAATTGAGTTTAGGTGCGATCGCAAAAGTCGGTATGCTCCTATCGTCAGGAGAGGTGACCCGGTAGGCGGGTTGATTATATCATGAAAATGGGTAACTCCTTTAGGGAGAGGGTTGTGATACCATAAATGGTCAAGCCATTTTCTTAAGGGATATCCGTCTGGACATTAAAACTGTTTTCGGCGGGGCATAATAATCCTTGGAAAGCCTAATCACACCAGAGGTGAAAAGAATGAATTTCATGACAGCGGCTAAAAATCGGTTAAAACAACTGAAAACGATGGCATTTGCTCCAGGTCAA
>CAYUEH010000850.1:0-2230 GCA_964442465.1 uncultured Laspinema sp.
GGGTAATCAAGCCCACATCATATAACTCCCAACCCCAAACCTACCGAACCTGATGAGACTTCTTGCCAAATACCGGATAGATCCCCCCAACCCCCCTTAAGAAGGGGGGCTTTAAGAGAATAGTGCAAGAAGTCTATTTTAACGAATCTGGAACGTAAAAGGCATCCGAGTGTATGCATGGAATGGGTCATTCAAATTTTTGAGAATCGACACTTCCTCATACAATTGCTGTAATTGTGCCGTTAGCGGGTCCGGTTCCAAAGTCGGGACCAATGCGCTTAGGCGACTTCCCAGCAAGCGATCGATCAGGATTTGTTCAAAGGTGCGATTTTGGGGATAGTCCTCCACCTTCCAATTATCCCCCAGTTCGGCTAATTCCGCAGCGGCCACAATGGCATCATTCAGACCACCAATTTCATCCACTAACCCCAATTGTTGTGCTTCTTGACCGGACCAAACCCGTCCTTGAGCAATCTCACGTACCTTTTGGGCCGGTAGATTGCGCGATTCAACAATCAGATTCAAAAATCGCTCATAAATGCGATCGACCATTTGCTGAACAATCGCCATTTCTTGGGCAGTTTTCGGGCGGGTAATTGTATCAATATCCGCATAAGGTCCGGTTTTGACCACATCCCAGGTAATCCCCTGATTGTTGCCCAAAGTTTGGACATTCAGCAGCATTCCGAACACGCCAATGGAACCCGTCACCGTATTCGGTTGAGCGAAAATTTTCGACCCATAGCTAGAAATCCAGTACCCACCGGAAGCGGCAACATTTCCCATTGAGACGACAATCGGTTTGCTTTCGGCAATCAACTGAACCTCACGCTGAATCACTTCCGAGGCGGTGGCGGAACCTCCGGGACTGTTCACCCGTAAGACAACCGCTTTGACATCCTCATCCCGGCGTAAGTCGCGCAATTGTTTGGCGAGGCGATCGCCTCCCACCTGGGTAGAAGCGCCTTCCCCACTGACAATTTCCCCATCGGCATAGACTAGGGCAATTTCCGAGGCCGATCGCATCTGGGATGCTCTTCGATCGTCACTGACTGCCGCATACCGGGGTAAACTAACTTGCTCAAAGGTGCGGTCATCCTCATTTTTACCCGTGAGTTCCTTGAGTTGTGCCACCACTTCATCAAAATAGGCGAGGCGATCGACAAATCCCTGTTGTTCCGCCTCCGTTGCCATCAGCATTCCCCGGGTATTCACCACCTGCTGCACCTGTTGCGCGCTGATCTTCTCGCGGCGAGCGATCGTTGTCAGAAACTCACTCCAGATATCGCTCAATAATTTCTCCGTCTGTTGCCGACTTTCTGGGGAACTTTCGGTCAGTACAAACGGTTCCACGGCGGATTTATACTTTCCGACCCGGGTCACCTGAACCCCGACGCCGTACTTCTCCAAACCGCCTGCCAAAAAAGTCGTCTCGGAACTCAACCCATTCATTTCCATGATCCCCAGGGGATTGATCAGAATTTCCTCAGCAACCGAGGCGAGGTAGTATTCCCGTTCAGTCCAATCTTGGTCATAAGCAATAATGGTTTTACCCGCATCTCGAAACCGTTCCAGGGCCCCGCGCACTTCCCGGAGGGTGGCAAATCCGTTACTGCTGGTGGAGGAGGAAGAGTGGAGGTAGATCCCGAGAATGCGATCGTCCTGTGTGGCAGCATCAATGGTTTCCACCACCTGGCGCAGGGTCATACTGCTGGGGTCGGACTCCTCCGAGAGGGTGCGGGATAATGCTTCCGCAGTGGTGGAGGTAGGTTGAGAATCGGTGATATTCATCGAAAGGTCAAACACCAGCATCGAGTTGTTTTCGACTTTCGGTCCCGCATCTTTCGACGAAGTGGCGATCGTGCCTACAACAATCAGGAGTCCACCCAAACTCAGAGCACCTAAAACCCCTAATCCAACAATCGTCCCGAGGATACTAGCAAAGGTGTATTTGAAAAAATCTCGCATTTTGCAAGGGTCCTTAATGTTATCTGCGCTGCATCCGGCGTCGGTGTTTGGAAAACAGACCCGAAGTCGCGATCGCTTATCTCTTCTATGTTAATCCTTCTGGGACTGCCATACCGGATTGGTTAGAAACCACGTTTCTTTCCCTATTTTCAGACAAAGCAACCTCAAAACTTACCCCTATTCTGAAAACCCACCCCACCTGTAGAAGCGATTCGAGAATCGCCAGTCCAGAACCTCTAGGTCAGGACTTAGGCATTTTCCA
>CAYUEH010000851.1:0-2215 GCA_964442465.1 uncultured Laspinema sp.
CTGCCCACCTTATTTACGGTGGGCAGTGCCCACCCTACTACTACTGTACCAAGTCCTAGGCGAGATTGGGGTAAAATAATATCAGCTAATCCTCACCCCCTGACGCCGATGTTACCGAGTGACTTGCTGAGTCATCGCATGAATGGAGAGACGATTGTTCCCAAGCGATTGGAGATTAACTCCAAAAACTTGGCGATCGCCTCTCAACTGATTACCTGTTTCCAAGAAGCAGTGGGTTGTCCCCAAAGTGAACTCGATCGCCAACTGCACCAAATAGAAGGCGATGGCACCGACTACCGCATCAAACGGGGACTCGCCCATATTTTAAAAGGCAGTTTAAGCACCTTTGAAGTCATTTCTCCCCTAGAACCCATTGAATTGCGCCAGCGCGTATTTACCGCAGCAGCAGAAATAGTTCCCAGTAAAGAAGGAACTCAACTCACCCTCGAAAAACTCGCCACTCAATTAAGTCAAGAATTAGAACGAGAGGTTCTCCCCCTGCATATTCAATTGGGATTATATGCAGATTTAAACGAGAATAAAATCCTCACTGAATTTGATGCACCCAGTCCAGAATTATTACTCCATCGTTACAACGTCTCCCAAGTGCAAGGGGTATTTTATCGCGCTACTCATTTATTAATCAACGCCCATCGCAATGACCCTGGGGAATATAAACTGTTATTCAAATATTTGAAATTATTTCAATTAATGGCTTATATAGAAGGAGATGCCGACTGCGGATTTACCATTACCATTGATGGTCCAACCAGCTTATTTAAACCCAGTACCCGCTATGGTTTAGCCATTGCCAAACTCTTGCCTGCATTACTCCACGTCACCAAATGGAGTTTAGACGCCACCCTGCAAAGTCGCGACCCCTACAGCGGCGACTGGAAAACTGGACGATTTACCCTAGATTCTAACTGTGGATTAGTCAGCCATTATCCTCCGGGTAAGCCTTATGATAGTATGTTAGAAGCCTCTTTTGTCAGTCGGTGGGATTCGACTAAAACCGAATGGAAATTAGAACGAGAAGTGGATTTAATTCCCATTCCCGGCAGTGTGATGATTCCCGATTTTCGCCTGGTGCATCCCGATGGCAGAACCTTTTTATTAGAAATAGTCGGCTATTGGCGTCCGGAGTATTTACAGAAGAAATTTGCTCAGGTGAGGAAGTCTCAGCGGAATGATTTAATTTTAGCGATTTCGGAACGGTTGAATTTAGAAAAGGCGGGAATTAATTTAAAGGAGGTGACAGTTCCGATGGTGTGGTTTAAGGATAAATTGCAGCCAAAACAGGTGTTAGAGGTGTTAGAATCAGAGTGATTTTAATGGAGCAAAAATTCGCACCCTAAAGGGTGGGGCTATACGGACGAAGCCCGCCTGCGCGGGCTATTTTCGGGCAAAAACCCGCACCCTAAAGGGTGGGGCTATACGGACGAAGCCCGCCTGCGCGGGCTATTGCAGGGCGATTCGCGAATCGCCCCTACAGATGGGGGTTTAAATCGCGGAGGGTTGTCTTATTACACATCTAAAAATTATGCTAGAAATTGTCCAATTGACCGATATCAATCATCCCGATTTTCAAGGTGCTTTACAAATCTACCTGGATTCTTTTCCCCCTTGCGAAAGACAACCCCTAGACATCCTAAAAACCCGATTATCCAATCACCTTTATCAATGGTTTATTGCTAAATCTGAAAACCAAGTGGTGGGAATTGCTTTAATTTACCCCCTGAAACCGACCCCTTTTATCCTGCTGGACTATCTGGGGACTGATAAAAATTATCGCAGTCGCGGGATTGGTCGAATGTTGATGTCTCATCTCATTACCTTGGTAAACACTCAGCAAAAAACCTTATTGATTGAGGTGGAAAATCCAAAATTTTACGACAATTCAGAACAAGCAGAACGACGGATTAAATTTTACCAAAACAATGGAGCAAAATTGCTGCAATCCGTTAGATATGTGCTGCCGCCTTTATCAGGAGATGTGCCGACGGAGATGTTATTAATGATGGTTCCCGCAGAATTGGGGGGTCAATTGCCAGGGAAGCAGGTAAAACAACTGATTGAACAAGTTTATCAGGAGATGTACGATCGCCCGTCGGATGATGCGCTATTACGGTCCTTTATTGAAGAAGTGCCTGCTGTTGTCCAATTCGTGCATCTCTCCTAGGGATTAAAAGTTAGGAGGGGAAATCCCTACTTT
>CAYUEH010000852.1:0-2199 GCA_964442465.1 uncultured Laspinema sp.
GACCTTGGCCGAAGGAGGCGGTGGCGGCATTGACCGGGGAGGCCATAAATTCGGCGCGCGATCGCAGTTGACTGGCGGTTTCAAAGGGTAAGTCTGCGCCGATGATATCGCCGATCCCCAGACGTTGCAGCCAACTGTAAAAGACTCGCGATCGCATCTGTTCGATAATATGCACCATCCCCACATTACTGGAATAGCGGATAATTTCGGTCACGGTGAGATTGCCTCGACCGGCCCCATCGGAGTTAGAAATCGGCCATTCATCGACATAAATCCGCCCTTCATCATAAAAGACGCTGTTGGCTTCAATGGCACCGGCTTCTAAGGCGATCGCCACGGTAATCGGTTTAAAGGTCGATCCTGGTTCATATAAGTCCGTCAGCGCCCAGTTTTTAAATAACTCTAGATCGGCTTTAAAATATTCGTTGGGGTCGTAGGAGGGGTCGCAGACTAGGGCTAAGATTTCTCCGGTTTTGGCATCCATCACGATCGCCGTGCCGCGTTTGGCATTCCACTGTTTGCGGTGTTTCTCTAGGGCGACCCTTGCCGCTTGTTGCAACCGTGAATCTAGGGTAATTTGCAAATGCAAATCGTCCAGGCGCATAAATTCTGCTGGTACCGGGTCGGGGATCAGGGAACCCCATAATCTGCGGTCCAGTTCTAAGGAGGCTTCCCGGGCGAGTAAGTGCTGGTGGCTGGCTTCTATCCCCGCTTGACCTTGGCCTTCTGTATCCACATATCCCACCACATCGGCGGCTAAGTTTTGCTGGGGATAATAGCGGGCGCTATTTTGTTCTAGTTCGAGTCCATCGAGGAAGATATCTTGGATGCGATCGGCATTTTGCTCCGAAAGGCCGATCGCCACGGTAATTCCACTTTCTGCTGCGTTGAATTTTCCGAAGAGTTCCGCACTGGTTTGATTCAGAATCGGGGCGAGGGTTGTCGCCATCTCTTCCTTAGAGATTTTAAATAGTTTGGGATGGGCGTATAGGGTATAAACTGGGCGATCGAGGGCTAAAACATTGCCATTGCGATCGACGATCGCCCGTCGGGGAATAAACGGCTGCAATTTCACATCTTGCTGCTGTCTGGCTTGTTCTTGTAAGTCCTGCCCATGGACAATTTGCAGTCGATACAAATTCCCGCTCAATCCCAGCATTCCCGCCATTAAAACCCCCCAGACTACCGCAAATCTAATCCGGGGATTTCCCAATCGGGTGAGAGCGCGGACTCCTCGCCTCATTCGCGGCGAACTGTTGAAATTCTCCAGAATTAATAATAAAAAGGCCAGGGGTAATAGTAAGAGCAAGTTTTTACCGCTCTCTTGTCCCCGGTTATTCCTAGCCGTCCCCCGGTTGATTTTTTTCCGGCGTTGAGATTGGGTTTTGCCCTGAGAGTTCCGCTGCAAACTTCGCCCAGGGTGTGGAATCCTTGATGCCATATTCCGCTCTTACAATGTAATCCGTTTGGAGAATTTGAAGGATTTTTCCGGGATTTATTCAGGTGATATTACCCTGTTTAAGTCAGGAATGAGTCCGGTTTAATCCCGAATTTTTGGAGATTAATATCCGACGGGTCGGGTATCGGGAATTGGGGGGTCTTCCCCGATGATTTCTTCTGTTGCTGGAGGGTCTACTGAGGTGGGTTTTAAAAATATCATTTGTTTTAAGTTAGGGGTTACTAACCCGCTGCCCGGTTCTTGTGCTTGTTTGGAGAATTGGGTTTTTAAACTTTCGTTGGTTGAGATCAGTTTTCGCTCTTGGCGACGCAAACTTTCCAACTCACGGAAGGATGTCCCCCACTGTTGCTGGTAGTAAACTGTGGTGCCATAGATGAATAAGGCGGCACTAACCAGTAAGAAGGTGGCAAAGGAGGAAACGGTTTGTGCTTTCACCAGCGATCGCAACCAAAAGGGAATGGCCCAAGGATTTGAGGTAGACTGACTTCTCGTTACCTTATGCTTTCTGGATTCCGTTGTCTTCGGGTTAGGGGTTAATCCTTCCCGGAGTCGGACACTGGATTGAGTCGATCGCAATGGGGTGACTTGAGCCGCAGTTGAAGGGGTGATTCCCAGGCTTTCTTTGGCTTTTCTTTGGCGAGTTGCGATCGAGGTTACTTTATTACTGGATGTTCCAGCCGAAGTGGGACGGGACCTGATTTTTCTCGGAGCATTTGGGGGTCGGAATGCAACTGTCATAA
>CAYUEH010000853.1:0-2196 GCA_964442465.1 uncultured Laspinema sp.
GGTCAATTCATGGTAAGGTAGGTCTCGATATTTAAGGCTGCATCTAGGGTGGCGATCGCCTCAGTAACAGGGTGATGTGATCGGGGGTCTGACCTGGACTAAGGGCGATCGCATCGGTCCCGATCCAACTCCGGTGATCAATGGGATAGAATCAGGGTAGAAAAAACGGAGAGTTTTAGACATGACTAAAGGGATTTATACCTTAGCCAATGACGTCGTTTATAACCAGCTTGTCGCCTTTTTAAACAGCGTTGAAGTCAATGCTGGGCCGGACTTCCCCGTTGCCGTCATTCCTTATGACGATCGCATTGAGAAAATTCAAGCCGAAATAGAAACCCGACCCAACGTCACCCTCCTCACCGATCTGAGTCTGTTCCAACCCTGGGAAGAATTTTCCCACCAAGTCTGGTCCACCCATCCCACTGCCTTCAAAGGGTGGGAAGAACAAGGCATCCAAGGGGTCTATCGGCTCGGTTCAAATAGACGTTACAGTGCCTTCGACGCCGCTGGACCGTTTGAAAAATTTGTTTATTTTGATGCCGATGTTTTAGTGCTCAATTCAATCGCCCCCATTTTTGATGCCCTAGAACACCAAGATTTTGTCGTCTATGACTTTCAGTATAAAGATCCGTCCCATATTTTCAACATAAACTCCCCCAAGTTATTCGAGGTTTTCACCGAAGAAGAAGTGAACCGAGATATTTTTTGTGCCGGTTGCTATGGCGGAAGACGCGGACTGTTTACTCCAGAGCAACGGGAGTGGTTGGTATCAAAATTAGCCGAGGGAGAGTCTGATATTTTATACTTAGGAGCGCCCAATCAAGGGGTTCTCAATTATATGAGAATGAGATTGGGAATTCCGATTTATAATTTAGCCTTTCATTTGCCCAAAGAACAAGTGACCGGCAATGCGGTGACCTCTCAACATTTTGAAATGAAAGGGACGGGACTTTATGATAAGGGACAACGGTTGACCTATCTCCATTATATTGGACTGTCCTCCAAACTCTTCGATCGCCTCTGTGCCGGAGAAAATCTGGATATCCCCTATCGCGATATCTTTTTACATTATCGTTATTTGCACGAACCGTCCCAGCGACCCCAGTTTACCACCCCCCCCAAACCCTACAATCCGCCTCCTTCGCTAGTCAATCGTGTGATGAGAAAATTAGGATTAACCCGTTGAGGAAAAAAGTATGAGTCGCGGAATTTATATTGTTGCCAATGACCGGGTGAAGGAGCAGACGATCGCCCTGCTGAATAGCATTCGCTTGTATGACCCAGAAACGGCGATCGTGATGATTCCCTTTGATGAAAACTATCACGAAATTGCTGAAATTGTCACCACCAAATATGGGGTTCAAATCTACGAAAACGTAGAATTTGCGGACCAACTCTGTCAGAAACTCTATCAAATTTTTGGAGCAGGATTTTTCAACAATCCCAACAAACAGCGCAAGCAAGCCTGTTGGTTTGGTCCCTTTGATGAATTTCTCTATATTGATACCGATATCGTCGTCTTTGATAAAATTGCCAAGCTGCTAGATTATCTCAAAGACTACGATTTTTTCTGTTACGATTATCAACATACCAATGGCATTGAGAATGTTTTCAATCCAAAGGTTTTAGAAGAAGGGATATTTACCCCAGAAGACCTGAAAGATGTGTTTAACAGTGGGTTATGGGGGTCAAAAAAGGGCTTATTTACCGAAAGCGAACTCTACGAAACCTTTGCCGAATGTGCCGCCCATACCGACTACTTTGATTTTTCTCAAAAAACCACGGATCAACCCATCTTTAACTATCTGGTATTGAAGCGGATTCAACGGCGATTTAACATCGTTCGTCGGGAGGGAAAGGCCCCCGGAAGTTGGGCCGGTAGCCGACACTTTCAGCGCGAGGGCGATCGCCTGATTGACCCCAAAATTGGACAACCGTTAGACTACCTCCATTGGGCCGGATTTCGGATTGAACCGGGATGTCCCTATTGGGATATTTGGGAACATTACCGCTATCTAAATGAACCGAAACCAGAACGCCCAGTGCAAAAACCGGCCAAAAAAAGCATCATGAACGCACTGCGCGATCAACTCAGAAAAATCAAAGCCAAATTTTAAAGATTGCTTCCAAATTCGGCTGTCAATGTTTGTAGTAACGACGGAAGTCGTTCTCCCCCCTAAATCCTGGGAAAAGAGA
>CAYUEH010000854.1:0-2194 GCA_964442465.1 uncultured Laspinema sp.
TGGAAGTGAACCGCCAAGGGGCCATCGCCACCATTGCCGTGCGTCCTGGGGTGTTTCCCCTCGATCGCCGGAACTAAAGGGCGATCGGGCTCAACTTCCCCAGGTTGAATCAGCAGTCTAACGCGATCCATGTTTCCCTGAACCGCCACCAGCAGAGTCATTCCCGAGGGGATTAACTTGGGATAACCGTTCCTCCAAATGCATCCGTTGTTCCATCTTGTGCAGGAAATAACCCGTCATCATGGCAGATGCCAACAAACCAGACAGATTCTCTCGGTTTGTCGTAATTTGCACCTCAAAGCTCTCCGACGGCAGGACACCCACCAGTCCCTGAACGTTCTGAGAGATAATTTCCTTAATTTCCGGGCTGACTGACTTGGCAACCCGCGCCAAAACTTCTGGCGGTTGATGCTGTAAGTATTTCAGCAACTGATTTGCTTCGACATCTTCATCGGGGGAATTCAGAAAGTCAGGTTGATAAACCATGAGGATCCTAAGTAGCTCAAGTGCTTATTTTCTACTTTAAACCATTGTGCTGGGCAGATGCCTCCTTCCCCATCTGGATTCAAAACCCGCTCTGAGCGTGAATTATCATATAAATCTGGTTCTGTCAACTTCTGGAGAGGTAAAAATTCCCCCTCACCTCAATACTCCCCCTCAAACCCCCGCGAATTCATAAAATCCGGTAAATTTAGGATTGACAGTTGACTTAGACAGAAAAATCGTGCATAATAGCTATGCTTTGGCGAAATGCTTAATCTTACCGGCTCACACAGCCGCATCAGATTAAACCCTAGCCGAACTGCTCGGGGGCGTGGCGGAATGGTAGACGCTACGGACTTAGAAAACTGAGCCTTATTGGAGAAATCCTTTAAGTGACCGCTCTCAAATTCAGGGAAACCTAACTCTGGCAACAGACAAGGCAATCCTGAGCCAAGCCGAAATTTCGGAAGGTGCAGAGACTCGACGGGAGCTACCCTAACGTAAAGCCGAGGGTAAAGGGAGAGTCCAATTCTCAAAACCAGTATTCTGGCAGCAGCGAAAGTTGCGGGAGAATGAAAATCCGTTGGCTGGAGACAGCCGTGTGGGTTCAAGTCCCACCGCCCCCATCCTATCTAAATCTAAATCAACTCAAGTCGTTGCTACCCCGTTTGTAGTAACGACTTCAGTCGTTATCCGGATTGTTCGTAGTAACGACTTCAGTCGTTATCTTTCTTCATGTTCGTAGTAACGACTTCAGTCGTTATCTTTCTTCATGTTCGTAGTAACGACTTCAGTCGTTATCCGGGTTGCCAAGGCCAAACTCATCCCCATCGCCCGACAGCAGTTCAAACCCAGTGGGTAACTAGCGTCCCGATCGCCACTAAGATAGAAGTATTACCTTCACAACACTATAATATTTATGTGGCCTCGCATCAAATCCATCCTTTCTAAACTGCTGATTCTCCTTTCCCTGGTAGCATTCCTGATTTTAGGAGAAAGTCACCTAACCGCCCAACCCGCCTGGGCGGAAATCCGCCAAATCGAGGAATCGCCCGGTCAATTCCTGTACCGAGTTAAACATAGTTTACGAGACCAGGCCGGATATTCTTGGCAAGTGGTACTCTTTAAACGAGTTAAAGACACAACCGTGACTGGAATCAGTCTCAGATTAGTGGGATTTCCAGAGGTGGCAGACTTTTCCCATCCCAAACCGCTTCAGATTAAAATAGAGACAGGGGAAATTTTCACGGCAGAAGATGAGTTTGCGGACAAGTCTCCCGCCCCAAATGTGGGGCAGTACGATTTTAAATCAGTGCTGTTGAAACTGCCGATGAATCAGCGAATCGTACTCCTGGTACCGATCGCCGATGATCAAACGATCGCATTGCAGATCCCACCTTCGATCATCCTCGAATGGCAAACCCTCGCCCAAAATTAAACGGGGAACTGAGGCGATCGCAATTCGAGGGGAGTTCGCAAGGCCCGTTCTCAATAGGCACTTCCCCGATCGTCTTTCCACTCTTCAGTTCTGGAGTGCTTTGTTAACAACAATGAACGCAACTCAAACTTTTTCCTCCGTCTATGGACCCGTCTCCTCTTGGCGGTATGGCCGATCGCTGGGAATTGACCCCATTGGCAGTATTTCGACTTGTTCCTTTAATTGTGTTTACTGCCAACTGGGAGAAATTGAACAGAAAACTGGCGATCGGGC
>CAYUEH010000855.1:0-2182 GCA_964442465.1 uncultured Laspinema sp.
GAAAGTGAAACCAGACCCAATATTTTTAGGTGAATTGATGACCTTTCCCGCCTCATTTAGAGTTAGGGAGTAGCGGTCGAAGCAGGTGGGGTAATATTAATAAAAGGCAATGCTCCGTCACCCCCCATCACCATTGGAAACTGTCCATTCCACTTTTCAATTGCTTCTTTTTGAAGAATCGATGGAGTCAGGTTTTCTCGTAACAATCGTTGAGCTTCGGCTTGACCTTTGGCCCGATTAATATCAGCAATGGCTTCTTGTTCGGCTTTTTGGGCAATAAATGAGGCTCGTCTAGCTTCTTGTTCGGCAATTTGTTTAGCTTCAATGGCTTTAGCAAATTCGGGAGAAAATTCGATGTTGACCAACGAAATATCATCAACTAAAACGCCATAAGTAGCCAGCCGTTCTCGAATATCTCTATCGATTTCTTCTTTTAATTCCCCGCGTCGGGTGATGATTTCTTCGGCATTGTTTTTAGCCGTAGCCGCTTTAACTACTTCAGAAACGGCGGGAGAAATAATCAGGTTGACAATTTGAGTTTCATCGCCAATGGTCTGATAAACGGTATTCACTTGGGTGGCATCCACCCGCCAATTGAGAGCGACGTTAATGGTCACATATTGTAAATCTTTAGAAGCAGCATCCGCTTTGAGTTCATCTTTTTGGACTCGAACGCTGAGGGTTTCTACGCGAGTGACAATCGGGATAATTCCGTGAATCCCTTCATCCAGGATGCCTTCCTGGACTTTTCCAAATTTCATAACCACGCCGCGTTCCCCGGCGTTGATGATCACAAAGGGCTTTAAACTGGAGGCTAAGATTAACAAGAAAATCGCCCCTATCACGGAACCGGCAATCCAGACAATGGTCTTGGATTCGTAAGAAACACTGGTTTTCGCTGGCATTTTGATTGACCTTGATGATGTGGAAATGTGCTGTTCTTCGGAAACACCCCATCCCGAACTTTTATGAAATTTTTCTTAAGTTGTTAAGAAATTAAGTCCAGAGGGGTCTAGGGTTGACTTTGATGCTCCCAGGGACTTACTGGCTATTTCTGTCCGTCCCTCAAAGCTCGATCCAAATTGAGTGACTCTTAAAATGTTAAACCGTAATCCAGAAGATTGTCCCAAAAGTAATAAAATGTTATGAAAATTGAAAAGCCCCAAAGTTGGCCGCAGACGGTGGAGGAGGCGAAGGCGATTCAGGAAGAGTTACGCGGACAGGTGATTGTGGAAGATGACTTGCCAACGGTTCGATATGTGGCGGGGGTGGATGCGGGATATCAGGAACAGAATAAGTTAACTCAGGCGGCAGTGGCGGTGTTAAGTTTTCCCGATTTGCAACTCTGCGATCGGGCGATCGCCCGTTGTCCGACTCAGTTTCCCTACATTCCCGGATTCCTCTCGTTTCGCGAAGTTCCGGCGGTTTTGGAGGCCCTGGAACAGTTGACTATTCTGCCAGATTTGCTACTCTGTGATGGTCAGGGATTGGCGCATCCCCGGCGGTTTGGGATGGCTTGCCATCTGGGAGTATTAACGAATCTTCCAGCAATTGGGGTCGCGAAATCCCGCTTTATTGGCACCCATGAGGCATTATCCCCGGAACGCGGCAGTTGGCAACCCTTGCTAGATAAGGGGGAAACCGTAGGTGCGGTCCTGCGATCGCGCAGTCATGTCAATCCCCTTTATATTTCTATTGGTCATCGTATCAGCTTACAGACTGCCCTAGATTATGTGCTGCGTTGCACTCCCCAATACCGATTGCCGGAAACCACCAGGATGAGCGATCGCCTCGCTTCAAGTTAGGAAAATTCCCGAGTGCGATCGCGATCGCACTCCGGCCAGATTTGCGTCACAGCTAGATTTGATGACGATCGCACCTCTAAGGTTCAGGCGATCGCTGTGCCGTTGGAGTTTCTAGGAGATAATAAGAATATTCAAGAAGCGATCGCTGGTAATAATAAGCGATGGGAGGGTTCTGCCATGACAACTCATTTCCAATTTATTGATTCCCCCAATCATTCGCACGGAAATCGGGACGCAGAACAACTGATTTTTCATCAAAATTTGCAAAAATTTAGTAATCGCGTCAATATCCTCAGTAGTTTGGCCACGGGTGGAAAAATTTCTTTAGAAGATGCTTTTGCCAAAATGAATACCCTATGGGAGGATTTGAGTGAGAC
>CAYUEH010000856.1:0-2176 GCA_964442465.1 uncultured Laspinema sp.
CTGTTATGGCTGATGCCATAACAGGAGGGCAACGACTGAAGTCGTTACTACGAACATGAAGAAATAGCTTAGGTTTACCCTGGGATTGCTCCTGTTATGGCTGATGCCATAACAGGAGGGCAACGACTGAAGTCGTTACTACGAACGGGAAGAAACGACTGAAGTCGTTACTACAAACAGGAGCAATCTGCCCAATCTGGCGATATGGGAATCTATAATGAAGGTAAGCACAAAAACCTGGGATTAAATCATCGCAACCCCCGCCAAATGAATCAGCGATGGTGGGGAGATAGATCGGGAATCCGTACAACCGGCGATCGCACCCTGGGAAATCTTGTAGATAGGGATTGCCTGAAGCTGAGTTTCCTGTGGCGATCGGAACGGATGAAAATGCCGAACGTCTGTAAGTAACAGAGATAACCGAAAAAGCCTTTTAAACCCGAAGGGGAAAAAAATTTATGCAACTACCCACTCGCTTCCTGATTGCTCCTTTGTTCACGGTGCTTTTAGCCGCGATCGCCCCCCAGCGACTCCATGCAGAAGTGGTCCAACTGCAACCTCAGTTGAGTAACGATCCGATCCAACTCCAAGGGACATCCGGTGGATTGCAAAAAAGTGACTGTGGCAGCATTTCTGAGCAACCGAGTCAAACCCTGGAAGTCTCACAGCAGTTTCCCTATCTCCGGTTAAGAGTGGAGAGTGCTGGAGAACCCACTTTATTAATTGAAGGGCCCACTGGACGGTTCTGTGTACTCGCCGATAGTACCGCAGGAGAACAGCCGGAAATGTCCGGGTTATGGACCGTTGGGACTTATCAGATTTATATTGGAGACCTTGCTGGAGAACAGCATAGCTATACCCTCTCAATCTCCGAAAAACCCAACTAGGTGGATTCCCCTTGTTCGAGTTCGCGGTTGAGTGCGGATTTAACCCGTTCGTACTCCATCATCAGTTGGGAGAAAATTTCGGTAACTTCTGGGGGAGGAGGAGTATTGTCGCCGTGATGCGATCGCCCGATGGATTCGAGTTCCTGACTCAGATCTGCCAGAGTCAGGGCCCCCACTGCCGCACTCGTTGATTTCAGCGAGTGCGCTGCTTCTTGCAGTTCAAAACTATCATCCTGGGCGATCGCCACCGTCAGCAAATCAATCAGCTTAGGAGACTCCTCCAAATAAATCTCAATCACCTCTTCAAGGGCCTCAATATCCCGTAATGACGCCAACGTTGCCGGATTCAGAACCGAGTCAGCGATCGCCCCTTCAGAAGACCCCAGAGAATCTTCAAGCTCAGACCCAGATAACTCCGACCCAGGAACATCCGCATCCCCTGAAGATAAAATTGGGGTCAAATCATCAGAAGAAGAGTCAGAATCCAACCGCGTCAGGGCGAGAGCTTCCACCAATTCCGGCATTCGGATCGGCTTACTAATATAGTCATCCATCCCCGCCTCCAGACAGAGTTCGCGATCGCCCTGCATCGCATTCGCCGTCATCGCAATAATTCGCGGTTTCTTTAAAAGTCTGCCATCTGCGGCCTTTTCACAAATTTTCCGAGTCGCCGCCAACCCGTCCATTTCCGGCATATGAACATCCATCAGCACCACATCATAATCTTGGCGGTCCAACGCTTGCAACACCTCAATCCCATTCCCCGCCACATCAGCGCGATACCCCAACCGATGCAAAATTTGCAGCGCCACCTTTTGATTCACCAAATGATCCTCCGCCAGCAAAATGCGTAACGGTGTTTGTTCAGCCATCTGGGGGTCAATAGCGACCTCATGTAAATGAGTAGGACGAGATAGAATCGGCACCCCCCCAAAAATTCCCGCCAACACATTGTACAGATAGGATTGTTTAATCGGTTTATTCAGAAACGCAGCAAAGGGGACCTTATCTGGCAGATCCACTTCCTGTCTTCCAATCGAAGTCAGCATCACCAAGGGGAATTCGCGATTTTTGACAATTCCTCGGATATAGGACGCCAGAGTAATGCCATCCATTTGAGGAATATGCATATCCAGAATCGCAATGTCAAAAGTTTCCGAATTTTGTAGCCAATCCAGGGCCTCCCGGGCGGAACTCGCGGCCTTAGGCTTCATGCCCCAAAACAAAGCTTGACGGGTTAAAATTTGGCGGTTTGTGGCATTATCATCCACAATCAGCACCCGCTTACC
>CAYUEH010000857.1:0-2176 GCA_964442465.1 uncultured Laspinema sp.
AGAATATCTTCTAATCTATTGCGGTTATAGTCTTCCCCAAAAAAAACAAGTGCTAGGCCCAATAAGGGGACAGGCACTCGCTCAACCAATCCTCCCATTGTTTGTAATTCCCAGGCAGGATTCATGAAATTGGGGGCAATAAAAAGCTGGATCGTATCAAATAAAGCTAATATTAACAGCCCATAGCCGATCAGTCGAAGCCGACCAATAGAGCGCAATTGATCGGCGCTAAATCGCAACAGTTCATCCACTGAGCGACTTATATCGAAACCTTCAGATTTAGTCATAAATTTTGCATCCCTGTCGAGAATAGGGTTAACACAAATTAAGGGTCAGGAAAACGCGGTTGCCACCAAGCATACCAAGAAACCCAAGCTTTTTCCAAGATTGGATAGGCTTGCTCGGCAGTAGTATCCTCTAAGGGGATAGACAGAAGGGTCCAGAGGCAGCGAAAGTCGCGGAGTTCTTGTTGACCCAGCAACCAAGGGACCAAACGAGAAACCCGCAAATCATAAGTATTGCGGTTATTCCGGAATTGTTCGGCAGTGACGGTACTCCCCCCGTATGGGTTGATACAGGAACTGAGGTAGGCTCGCTCTGTTGTTGTAGCAATACCGTAGAACCCTATTCCTTCTTGGTGATTTATTGCTAGTTTATCAGGATAGGTCTCGGAATTGAGATGCTTGTTTAGCATGGTTTTGATATCGCCATCGGTGTCAATGACGTAGCGCATCTCAATATCTAGAGAAAATTGATTTTGCGGATGCTGATATCGATAAAGTCTCGCCGAGACTAAGTTTGAGGCATTTTTATCTTTAAGTGAATCACTCTCTAATGGCTGCCAGTCCGTTAGGGGAATGTCTGGGGGAAAACTAAAATCAGCGGATAGACTTTTTTCGGGACTTGAATAAAATAGAGATTTTCCTACAACGCCCAGGACGCTGCCGAAGGTTAGAGCTAATAAAAAAATCCGCAAGGGTTTCCAGTACATTTTCTGCATGATGCGGCGCTCTAAGGATCTATTTTTAGGTTTTCTGGCTCATTTCGCAGGATAAAGAACCAGCAAAATAACCCAAGGAGGAAGACACCAAACATTGAAAAAATGAGGGAACCGTCTCCATAATGCCAATATTCAAATGATTCTTTAGTGGAATAGGCAACCAAAAATGCCATGAGTGCGACCCTAATTCCATTAACAATAAAACCCAGAATCATAGCCGCGAGGGGAATATATATTTTCTGTTTCCGGGTTGTCGGAAACATAAATAAAAATAAAAGAGATAGTCCCAATAATTGCAGAATGGCACTGTACCCGGAACAGCCGGAGTAAACTTCAATACTTCCCGTGGGTAGGTTAACGTAGATTCCTTGGCGAGTAACTGGAAATCCTAGGTACCACAGAATCAGCGCCGAAAATTTAGCGGTCCAGGGAGAAATATCAAAGATTCGTAATAATAAGCCCGTCGAAATCGACATAAAGCCTAAAATAAAGAGTTCCTGCCAGTATTGCTTGAGTCCTTTAATACCGGAAGCGAGCAAAGCTAGGCCGATTCCTGACAGAAACGGAGAAAGACGGAGAAAAATATCATAGCTATTTAGGTTGGCACTTTTGAGCAGGATTAAGGCGACGATCGCCACTCCTAAGAGGCTAGAAATAGGCCCACTTTGCAGTTTAAAGGATTGATATCTTTCCCAGATTAGAAATGCAGCCCCCCCCCAAAAGAGAAGACTGGTACCCACGACATCGACGGGGGCGTATTTCCACATCAATGTGATGTTAATTGCCATTAATCCGGCTGCGATTCCCAATAACCAATATTTGGGTTCTTGTAGTGTTTGTACCAAAGACATTTTGAATTCACCACAGAGAGTTAATGTAGAATGTAGGATGAATGCCGAATGCTACGGATGATTGAAGGGGCGATCGCCTCGGGATATTACAGTGCTTGAATGGCCGAGGGCGATCGGTGTTTAAGCAAAAGCAGTTGGCATTCATGCCAACTGCCCTATTCTACTAAATTGACTGCCCATTTGGAGAACTAGCTCCTTTCATGATTTACTGAGCTTCAGTCGTGCGACGTTTGCGAGAGCGACGAGCTGCAGCAAGACCTGCAGCACCCAAAGCTAGTCCACCCATTGTCAAGGGTTCAGGAACTGCTTCTGCGGTAACAACGAA
>CAYUEH010000858.1:0-2174 GCA_964442465.1 uncultured Laspinema sp.
CTTAGCCGAAGCTGCCCAGAACTATGATGCTGTACCCACGGAGAACGATCAATATGGACAACGCTACTGTATTGATTTTGCCGTCACGCGCTTAGGTCAAACTGCCACCATTCGCAGCACTTGGATTGTCCGTATCTCGGAAACATTTCCTCGCTTAACCAGTTGTTATATCATCAAAACAAAACCATGACTCTAACTATCGAAACTTTCCAAATCTGTGATGTAATTGCTCTTTTAGAAGCCATACCTGAACATCACTTAATTCCCGGTCAAGTGGGAACCATTGTAGAAGAACTCGCCCCCAATGTTTATGAAGTAGAATTTATTGATGATGAAGGGCAAACCTATGCGATGCTACCCCTCCATGCTCATCAAATCCTGCGGCTTCACTATTCTCCGACTCAGCAATAAGTAAAATATTCAGGAGATAGGGGCGCTCAGTTTTAACCCATGCAGAATAGCGTAAGGAGAACTGGAAAAATGACGAGTGGTTTAAAGAATCCTAGCCGTTACTACTTAGAACTCATGACAGCATTTCCCCCTCGCCCTATCACCAATGAGCTTGAATACCAAGCTACGCAAACCCAGATTAACAAAATTTTATATCAGCCAGAATTAAACGCTGACGATCGCGCCTACCTAAAAATACTAGGGTTGACCATCTACGACTATGAAGAACAAACAAAATCGTTTTGAGGATTGACTTGAACCCGTAAACTGCGATTGATTTTACTTAATCTTATCCGTCAAAGCCTTAACCTGCTCGGCCATTTTTTCCGGTTCCCCCGAGAGGGGAAATAATAAAATATTGTCAACTTTGGGATTCCGGACTAATTCTTCTAAGCGATTAAATTGCCGTTCGGTAATGGAAATGCCATCATAAGCCTCGACATAAGGGAGTTCTTCCGCGAAATTTTCTTCGGCATAGACTTGAATAAATACGCGATCGACTCCCCAGTTTTCCCAATCGGCTGCAAAGTAACGTTTGGCCCAATAGGGGTTATGATGACAAATGTCAAAACTCACGGAAGGATTGGCGGCTTTTGTCGCTGAAATCGCTTTCTGAACAAAGTTGGTTAATTCCAGGGTGCGATCGACTTGTCCCGGTAACTCGGCATGATACCCTAAATAATCATCCCACTGCACGGCATCAATTTGGGGATATTTTGTGACAAACTCGACTAAAATATTGGTGAAAAATTCCGCAACTTCTGGAATGCCAACATTTAAAACATAATGGTCAACGCCGGGATGAGTACGGTCCACTCCGGGAACAATCCACCCGCGCTTAACGGCTAAATCGAATGCCGGACTATTTTCATCTATTTTAATCCCTTTCTCAAAATAAGCATGGACTTCCATGCCATGTTTATGGGCTTCATCAATTAACCAATCCAGCCATTGATCCTCAAACTCATTGGGACAACTCTCATAGCCAAATTTAGTCTGCATAACTTGACTTTTGTACATGGTGCAAGCATTTCCCCAGACGCCATGAATCAGGGTATTAATTCCCCGATCGCGATAATACCGCACCCGGGCTCTGATGGTTTCTTCGCTGGCATTATTGGTAACTTGATAGCGACTAAAATAAATCCCGCGAATCGCTTTTTGTTCCCAAGGACTTTGAGGAGTGGCTGGGGGTTGAATTTCAGCAGTTGGCGCAGGGGGAGATGGATTAGAAATTGGTGCTGCGGGTAACTGGGATGGTTGTGGGGTGGGTTCCGGAGTTGGGGTTGCTTCGGGCAAATTCTGACTGACTTCCTCCGCATCTGCTGAATCAGACGCATTCAGAAAGGGGATTTTTTGCTGTAAATCTTCGGGGATAAATCGACTAATTTCTCCGGGAATATTTTCTCTGACATCCTCGGGTATGAATCGGGTGATCAAATATTCGCGCTGAGTGAATAAAAAATAACCCCCACCTAAAATCAGGAGGATTACTGAAAACGGAATGCTGGCACATCCACATCCACTGGGTTCTTTCTGTTGGCGGGGCATAATCTATTAACGAGTTAGGGCGGAGTTAATCGATTGAGTGTTAGGGAACTCCAAAAAATAAAATTGTAGGGTGGGCATTGCCCACCTTATGTTCGGTGGGCAATGCCCACCCTACTTTAACTCCAAAAAATAAAATTGTAGGGTGGGCATTGCCCACCTTATGTTCGGTGGGC
>CAYUEH010000859.1:0-2174 GCA_964442465.1 uncultured Laspinema sp.
GTAAATCCCAGTTGTTCACGGAATTGACGCTCGATGTAACGGCGATAATTATCGTTAAATCGTTTCGGGTCATTCACAAACAAGGCAATGGTGGGAGGTTGGCTGGTAACCTGAGTCCCATAATAGATTTTACCCTGTTTTCCTTGGCGGCTAGTCGGAGGACTATGCCAATGCAAGGCATCTTTTAGCACTTCATTAATCACCGAAGTGGAAACCCGACGACGATGTTCATCTGCCGATTTATCGACTAAATCCAGGATGTTTTCTACCCGTTTTCCTGTAGCGGCACTCACAAAAATTGCTTCCGCCCATTCTAGGAAATAGAGGCGACTTTTGATATCCCGTTCATAGTCATAAATGGTATAGGAATCTTTCTCGATCGCATCCCATTTGTTGATGACAATCACGCAGGCCCTTCCATCTTCTTCGATTCGTCCCGCCAGTTTTTGGTCCTGTTCCGTTACCCCATCGACTGCATCAATGACCAACAGCACCACATCCGCCCGACGAATCGCTTTAAACGCCCGGTTGATGCCAAAAAATTCGGGTCCATATTCCACATTTTTCTTTTTACGAATCCCGGCAGTATCGATAATTCGGTAGTTCGTGCCGTTCCGTTCCACAAAGGTATCGATACTGTCGCGAGTCGTTCCGGAAATTGGACTAACAATCGCCCGTTTTTCTCCGACAAAGGCATTGAGTAAGCTGGATTTTCCCACATTGGGACGTCCAACGATCGCCACTTTAATTTCCGGTATTTCTTCGATTTCGGAAGTCGGCGGCAAGTGGGGAATCACCATATCTAATAAATCCCCTGTTCCACTGCCGTGAATGGCAGAAATGGGATAAGGTTCACCCATGCCTAATTCCCAAAATTCTGCCGCTTGGGTCAATCCTTCCATTAAGGATTCACATTTATTCACGGCAAGGACAACGGGGACTTTTTGATGACGCAACCAATTGGCAATTTCGCGATCGGCTTCCGTGACCCCTAGTTGTCCATCCACAACAAACAGCGCAACGCTGGATTCGGTCAGCGCTGTCAGGACTTGTTCTCGAATTAGGGGTAAAAATTCGGTTTCGTCATCAAAGACTAATCCGCCGGTATCGACAATCTGAAAGTCTCGGTCTTGCCAGAAGGCATCTCGATAGGTGCGATCGCGGGTGACTCCCGGTTCATCATGGACGATCGCCTGTTTACCCCCAGCAATCCGATTGACAAGGGTTGATTTGCCCACGTTTGGGCGTCCGATAATAGCAACTATAGGTAAAGCCATAGAGGTGAAGGTTCCTGGGATTGAGCGCAGCAATCATATTTGTTTATTTTTTTATTATAGCGAACCGAGGCGATCGGCACGCTTATTAATTATCCCCCCTCTTCACCCTGGGGCTTCCCCTCTCAAGCTCCCTCGGACTCTTTGATGGCTTTTCCTCTTACCGACAGGTTAAATTGGCATTCACCGCCGCAAAATCTTCCTCTCTTTCTTCCCCAATCAACCGATTATAGTGGTCTTGGTTTTGAATCAATATGACTCGGGCTGTATCTAAGTCCGTATTTCTATAGGTTAACTCTCGTATCCCTGAGACTTCTCCTGCCTGATCGAGCATTTCACTCGGGTCCGGTTGATAGGTGAAAATCGTATTTCCCTCTTGTTCTCGAACCCTGAAACTCGCTTGCTCCCCTAACGGGCTAGGTTGGCCCTCCGCCGGAGTATATTCGCAAATTCTGCCCGTTGTCTGTTCAGTACAGCCAATCAGCCCGATTAAGCCGACTAGGCTCAAACCCAGGGATATTTGATTAATTCTCATGAGTATTCCGAGTCCTAATATTCTAATTATTTTCAGGTGTTATTATATCATGTCTCAAGCATTTAATTAATAACTAATTTTACAAAAAACAACAAACTTTATAGTCTATCTCCAGAACAAATTATGGAAAGGTAGCATTCCTTTAAAAGGGGGTATTTATCACGGAATTTCGGTTTAATCTGAGCTACAAATAAAAAAGCGCCCCCAATCGGGATCGCTTGTGGTTTGTGGATTCGCCCAGATGCAGGGGCGATCGGCTTAGATATCCCCTTCCGCATCCGGGTCAATTCCAAGCGATCGCAAACGTTCCGCTAATCGTGCCGCTTTGCGTTCTGCCGCTTCCGTTCGCTGTTCTGCCGCTTCCG
>CAYUEH010000860.1:0-2170 GCA_964442465.1 uncultured Laspinema sp.
GGGCAAAAAGTGATGGGGATCACGGATAAGGCGGATGGGGATCACTTCGGAGAATGGGGTTTTACGGGATGATTTTAATGGAGGAAAGAGAATAACTTCTCTGGATTCTACCCGATGAGTTCCCGGTAACGCAATGGGTTTTTGCTGAAAAAGATTGTTTTTTTTGATGAGCTGTAGGCAGGAGGCGATCGCCCGTTGAATTTTCTACCAGTCAAGGATGCTAGTCCATTTTATTGACGGGTCAAAAGGCAAAACAGCGATTCCTAACGATTCTGACTCATTCTCCCTAATCCTTCAAAATTTTTTCTGTTCTTTTAGTTTCTTGTTTTTTGATCGTCCAACTTATTTAACCGAGAGGGTTTAAAATGCAGACACTTCAAGCGATTCGATGCCCCAATTGTGGAAATCTCGCGGAACGTTATTACTTCTCAAACCGAGATTTTAGTCAGACTCAATGTCCAAGTTGTGACTATTTGATGGTGAGTTGTGTGAGCACGGGTCGCGTGGTGGAAGCTTATGCTCCAGGGTTGTCGATTCGTCGGTCCCATTAAGTTTCTGACTCAAATCAGTTACTTCTCTCTTCCTTACTAACATTCTTGCTGCTTAGGAAAGGGCGATCGCACTTAAAACGCGATCGCCCCTTTTTTAGGCTTTGGAGGCCCTCAGTTGACCACAGGCGGCATCGGCTTCTAACCCACGAGAATAGCGGACACTGACTGCAATATGTCGCTTTTCTAACGCTTCCACAAAGGCTTGCACCCGCTGGCGATCGGGTCGTTTGAAGTCTACTTCCTCAATCGGATTATAGGGAATCAAGTTCACATGACTTTGGAACCCGCGCAATAAGCTGGCGAGTTCTTCGGCATTTTGGGTGCGATCGTTAAATTCAGCCAGTAAAATATATTCAAACGTCACTCGGCGTCCGGAAATTTTCACATACTCCCGACAATCGGCGATGATGCTTTCGATGGGATATCCTCCCGCATTGGGAATCAGTTTTTCCCGGAGTTTCTGATTCGAGGCATGGAGGCTGACGGCGAGGGTAAATTGACCGCGATGTTTGGCGAGTTGGGGGATGCGATCGCGAATGCCAACAGTAGAAATAGTGATGCACCGTTGACCAATTCCGATATCTTCATTGATGGATCGCACTGCCGCTAACACATTCTCGGTATTGAGTAACGGTTCTCCCATTCCCATAAACACAATATGACTCACCCGGCGTCCAAAGTCTTCCTGCACCGTTAAGACTTGATCCACAATTTCATGGGTTTCCAAATTGCGCGTAAATCCACCTTTTCCAGTAGCACAAAAATCACAACCCATTGGACATCCCACTTGAGAAGAAACGCAAACAGTCAGGCGTTTTTCTGTGGGAATTCCGACGGCTTCAATGATTTGACCATCGGTTAATTGCAGTAAATATTTAATCGTGCCATCGGAGGCAATGGATTTGTGGGAAATGGTCGATCGCCCGAGGGGATAGTCGGCAACTTGTTCGCGCCACTGTTTGGAAAATACCGTAATGTCAGTCAGCGATCGCGCGCCTTTGTCATAAATCCAGTTATGCAGTTGTTTTCCTCGATAGGCGGGTTGTTGTTGCTGTTGCACCCATTCGGTTAACTCCGGTAATGAGAGTCCCAAGAGGGGTTTTTTCTCCTGGGAAGATTTTCCAGGTTTGGCTTGTTCCACTGTCTCTGTGGCGGGTTGTTCAGCGGTAGGTTGAGGGTTCGTCGTCATGATAGATACAACTCTAAAGGTAGGGGGTCTAGGCGATCGGGATTTGTGGCTAACACCGAGCAATTGTAGGGTGGGCAGTGCCCACCCTACTCCTGCTTTAGTTTAACAACTCTGTGGATGGGAAATTGCAGCCAACATTTATCCCAATTTTGGGGTCCAGCAATTGTAGGGTGGGCACTGCCCACCTTACTGTCGGTGGGCAGTGCCCACCCTACAATTGCTTAATTTTATGACCCCAGAGACTGAAACTGGGGATATCAACCCGGTTAATTGTTTTATCTATCTAATCCGGTGCTAATGCCATAGTTGCTATTGTTACTCGGATCGGGAAAGGGCAGCAACTTGCGTTCTTTCTCGGCTTTTTCAGGGGTTCTACCCAGGAGAAAATAAGTTTTCATTTCTCCTTTTCCTTTAATCATAATGGAACCGC
>CAYUEH010000861.1:0-2163 GCA_964442465.1 uncultured Laspinema sp.
TTGCCTCAAAAGGGGATAAACCAAATCAATCAAATCCAGTGCCAGGTTCGGTGACGCGAAGTGACGCTAAAATGATTCAGTAGATTGGCTTGTTCAGCAATCAACAGCGACATTTTATAGAACAATCGTGAGCACAGAACCCTTAGAAGCCTTTAAAATCCAGTACCAAACGGGCAAAGATGCCTTTGAGCGAGGTCAGTATCGAGAAGCGGTGCAATTCTTAGCAAAAGCGAGTCAGTTAGTCGATCGCAATTCCCGAGTCGGAGGAGAAACCCTGATGTGGTTAGTCACCGCTTACCAGGCCGCCGGACAATCCTCCGAGGCGACTGCCTTATGCCGAACTCTCCTGCGTCATCCTAGCATCGAAACCCGCAAACAAGCCAAACGCTTAATCTATATTTTAGAAGCGCCAGAACTCAAATCCCGTCCAGAATGGCTCGTTTCCATTCCGGATCTGAGTACCCTGGATGAGGGGAACTCAAAAATTGCTCAAGTCAGCATGACGGCAACGACAAAAAAGCCCAAACCCAAATCCTCCGAATCGGAACTGCCGTTTGAGGACCTCTCCCAAATCAATACCCAAGACAATGGATTTGAGTGGGTGGCAATGGTGGCGATCGCTTTACTGGTGGCGGGATTGGTATGGTTCAGCTAGATGCTGACGAGGCGGGGCGATCCTCAAAGCACTCCGCCCGCCTGGTCCCACCGCTTCAAACCCTACCAAAATGAGGTAAGATAGACACAGGTGCGTTCTCTTTTTGCGGTTAGCGGCATACCCATGCTTCAGCATAACCCCCGACCCCTCTGCACAGATGCTAACTCCTCACTCCTGAATCCAGTTAGACCCAACTCACCCCAGTGCTGCGATCGCCGTCTCTGTGAACTTCCGCTCAATCCCACCCCTTTCGCCATCTCTCCCCCTTGACACGGATCGTCATCTGGCTCCAATGTCCAGGGTTTGGGGTTTCCCAGCAGCATTCCCTCTTCTCCTCTGTGGCGTGGCATTCGGTGGCAGTCACCCGCGCTCTTGAGTGAAATCATTCCCCGGCGATCGCCCAGGAGAAACCTGCAATGTTGGCTCTTTCATCCCCTTTATCCACCCATGAGCGCTGTCGTCAAGGATTTATTCTATGACTCAAGAATTTAGACATAAACGCTTCGATAAAGGTCACGTTATTCCCGAATCTTTCTTAGAAGAATTTCGCACCAAAACTCCCAGTACCCGCCGCTATTTATTAAATTCTTTAACCTTGTTTGCTTGTATCTCTCCCGAGCAGCAACATCAAGCCTTAAATGATTTAATCCAATCCGAATTAGTCAGTTTAGCTGAAAAAACTCAAAATTATCTTCATGACCGCATTCATTTGGTTCTCAATTATTTTGGCATTGATGACACCGGAGAATCCAAAAAAATCGCCGAATATTATTATCGGTATTATTTGCTCACCGGAACTATTCCCGAAAATTTAACCACCGAATATTTAACCCATCTTTTAAATTTTATCATTGGCATAGAAGTGATAAAAATCATCTTCTCCATGAGCTTTATTGAACAACAGCGCTTCTTTGAGATTCAGGGGCGCTACGCCATTCAAGTGATGATATTTTATCGTTATATTAAACCTATTCGAGATAAATTGATTCATGAAAAACTGATTGCTCGCGATGTTACCGGCAGCTACTATTATACCAAAATCAACTTAAGTGAGGATAAACTCTTAGATTATATCTTTGAAGTCTTCAAACTGGAAAAGATAGAAACTCTAGGAGAGTTAGCCAAAGATTTACAGTTCGACCGGGAGTATATCTACCAACCCCCTCACGCCGACGAGCGCGATGTGCCGGTTTTCTAACTCCCACCCAACTTTGACTCATCCCGTCGCCACAGATTCCCTCCCGGGGAAGCAATGCCTCAACTCAACCCCCAAGGCAAAAAGACAAGACTGGCGGATCTGCTGACTCTCTAATTTTGACCTCATTTCTGACCCGAGTTCTGACCCAATTTTGCCCAGTTGAGTCCCCACTTTTGATAGATGCGATTCATCCGCTGTTTATGCCTACTTACCCCAATTCAGGGGACACCTTGATCCAAATTAGAAACCCCGAAACCTCATACGGAATGCGGTTGGAATAGGTCTTTAAAAACAAGTTGAGCAATTGTAG
>CAYUEH010000862.1:0-2160 GCA_964442465.1 uncultured Laspinema sp.
AAAAAAGACTTCATCCTCCTGAAAGGGGGTGAAGTCTCTTCAGTCATTCGCCCACAGCAAAACCGAGTCTAGTCAGTGGAGTTGACCCAATTGGCGCAGGGCTTCAAATAGCCCTAACGCCGCACTGACGGACAAATTCAGACTGCGGACCTTGCTCTGGGTCATGGGAATATAAAGGGTGCGATCGCACTCCTGGAGGAGTTCGGGGGATAAACCCGTGGTTTCGGACCCAAACAATAACCAATCATTGGGTTGAAATTCAAACTCAATGTAATTCTCAGCCCCTCGGGCACTAAACCCCAGTTGACGACCTCCACTGTGACGGTGAAACGCCCGAAACGCCGCTAAATCGTCATGGAAGTGAACATCGACATAGGGCCAATAATCCAATCCCGCCCGTTTGAGATAGCGATCGCTCGTCTCAAATCCCAAAGGACCGACTAAATGCAGGGGCGTCCCCGTCGCCGCACAGGTGCGGGCAATATTGCCCGTATTGGGAGGAATTTGGGGATGAACTAAAACAACTTGAGGCATGATGGAGCGCGTACCGTTTCTCTATCCAACTCGGTATCCCAGGCGATCGGGGTTCCCGATCCGAGGCTATCCGGGTATCATTTAACCAGAAACCGGGTTCAATGATAGAAATTTTTAATCATCCGACCTTGAACCCCATTGATTAGATATTCTGATTGACTCCAGGGATTTGCTCAAGCCACCCAAGGTTGGCAAATTTTATCTTCCAATTCCGCCTCTTGGTCCCTCATGGAGGCGATCGCCCCTTGAATCACTTGGCGAGGGTCCAGCCCCCGGTCCACCGACTTTAACCACCGTTGCGCTTCATTCCCTTCGCGCAGAATTTTTTTCAGGGGAGACAGAAAACAACTAAATCCATGTCTCTTCGCCGTCGGCAACACCTCTTCATAGAGTTCCTCAATCCAATCTCGGGCCAAAATCGTCCTCCCATCTTGCCAGTGGCGCAATTGAGCATCTAAACTGCGGTGAGCCACGGCAGACTCATTGGCATCGGTCAGGGCAATTAGGTCATCAGCGCGAGTTTGTGCCGGTAACAAGCTGAGTTCTAGGGGGTCGAGGTGGGGATTTTCCATCAACTGCCACAGACGGGCCTCTAGGAACGCGGAAATGGCGAGTAAGGCGATCGGGTCGGAGACTAATTCACAGATTCGCAATTCCAGGCGATTCAGGGTGTAAGGACGGCGATCGCCATTGGGACGGACCGAACTCCAGAAATGCCGAACATTTTGAAACACCCCCGTCTCTAACTGTTCCTCCGTCCACCGGATAAAATGAGCATGATTTTCAAACAACGGGGCCGTTTCCGGGACTTTCGGGAACAGATGCCAGCGTGTGGAGTGATACCCCGTCACTTCCCCATCCAGGAACGGCGAGGCCGCACTCAGGGCCAAATACAACGGGGCCTCCAGATGAATCAACCGACAAGCGCGCATCAGCAACTCCGGATTGTCGATTCCCATATTAATGTGAACACTCGCCGTTACCACTTTCGTCCCATAAGTGTTCTCAATAAAGCCGTGATAGGGGTTATGAGGGTCGGATCGATAAAACTGGTCGGTCCTACCCAAAGAAAGGCTACTACCGGGAATTAAAGTGTAATTCCCCACCGTCTGGAGATACTCCCGCAGAATCTGTCGAGGGCGCACCAGTTCACATAACAACTGCTCATACCGCAACAGGGGCGGCGTCGTATATTCCACATTCCGGTTATCGGGTTCCCGCATAAAGCGCGGTAGCGCCGCCACAATTTTATCCGAGAGTCCGACAATATCTCCCTGGGGCGTCCCGGTATAAATTTCCACCTCAAAGCCTTTCGATAGCAGCATGATTTGTCCTCCGCTCAATAGTTCTGCGTGAAATGGGGTGAATAGAAAAGGGTGTCATCCTCATCCTGAATCCCTCTCTCATCACAGAAACAGGAGTTTGGATTGAGCTGACCCTTCTTCCATTATGAGAGAACAGGTGCTCGGATGTTGACCAAAGCAGCCATCTCCGGTCCCCTTTCCCCTCGCTGGGGGAGGGCGCTTAAACTGCGAAACCTGAAAAAGTTGCCCGTTCAGGGTTATCCCAAATCCGGTTGGTAAAAGTATTAAACGTAGGGTGGGCACTGCCCACCTTTCCCTACGG
>CAYUEH010000863.1:0-2160 GCA_964442465.1 uncultured Laspinema sp.
AGTCCTTCGAGGATGGCATCATCGGCATCCTCTAAATCGTTGAAGTCATCGGGGGTAATATTGATGCCATCGAGTCGGCGTTGCAAGGATTCGCGGATGGCATAAAAGGAACTGGTGAGGCGTTTGCGGTAGAGGGTCATCAGGAATCCTAACGCTTTGCGGTTGTCTTTTTGGGCCCGATTATAAAAGTGGCGAACATAGTCACTGACAGCGCAATAGAGAGGGATTTCCCGATCGCATTCTAAGACGATCGCATGATCCTGCACTTCCCGTTGAGGAATATCGCGATCCAACAATCCTCGGCGATAATATTGGCGCAAGGTATCCCGGGTGTGGCGAAACATCAAGTCTTTGAGGGGAGTATTGACGGTTAAATATTGGCGAGAAGCGGCGATAAAGGCGGGGTCTTCGGTATAATTTTTGGCATTGACGATCGCCTTGCCATTTTTCCAGATATCCTGGAGTTTGTATCCCATCAGGCGATCGCTTTTGTGTAGGTAGTCTTGAAATCGGGAACAAGGAGAACCGCCTTCCTGGATATAACTGACTGCCATCTGTTGCCAAAATTCTAAGGTTTGGCGATTGGGTTTGTCGGAAAGGGAGGCAAAATACTCGCAAAAGTTCTCGGAATAGGACCAATGTCCCTGTAATCCCAACAGATGCAATAAATCGAACACTTCCACGGCATCAATTTGCATCGGCGTGGCAGAGAGTAACAACAGGGACCGGGTTTTAGTCTTCAATTGCTGCATTAATTGCAACAGACGATTGGGGGTTTCTTTGCGATTTTGGGGACTTTGGCGACGGGCGTGATGTGCTTCATCTAAGACAACTAAATCCCAGGGTTCTGCTGCCAACAGTTCCGCCATGCGATCGCTGCGTCGAACTAGGTGGGAAGAGGCGATCGCTAAATTTTGACTATTCCAAGGATTTGCCGAAGTGGGCGCAGTGGCAGTGGATAAGCGGGAGTCTGCGGGAAGGAATTGCCCTTGTTGATAACTCCAAAAATGTAAATTAAATTTTTCTCGAAGTTCTTCATGCCATTGGGGTTGAATACTGGCAGGGGCTAAAATTAAAATTCGTTTGGCTTTTTTGCTAATTAGTAAGTAGCGTAAAATTAATCCGGTTTCGATGGTTTTGCCCAACCCAACCTCATCGGCAATCAGAAAATTTTGGGGGAACTTTTCCGCAAATCGGCGAAGGATTTTGATTTGATGGGGCCAAGGTTGAATCGGGATTGATTTCAGACAAAAATCCAGACAACCGGGAGACTCATGGATATTTAATAAAGTTTGAAACGCTTGCCATTCTGCCTCTAACTCCGTCTCAGGAATCGCCACGGGTGAGGGTTCAGAAATCACAGGTTCTGGAGTGGGCGGTGGGGAAGCGGGTAAGGGTCGCGTATCAAATTCCGTTTGTGGCGTCCAAATTGGCGGGGAGTTGGGACTGTAGTGGAGGAGTTTATTTTTGACTGCTTCGGGAATGTCAAAAACCCGGACATTGGGGGACAAATTGTTCCACAATTGTTCAAAACGGAAGATTTCCTCATCCACTCGTTCCAAGTCCCGTCCCCCTTCCCAGGAACAATAAACATGGAAAGATTCTACATTGTTTTCCCAACCGGCGAGGGATTCATTATTAGAACCGCTAAAGGCAATTTTGTCCCCGTGACTGTCGAGTAAGATGCCGACTTTTTCATGAAAGAGATGATGGCGATCGCAAACGGTATGAGGGTCTTCAGGAATGCCGGTAGTTTTGAGAGGAACAGCAATTTTAATATCGAGATAGAGGTTTTGAATTAACCAACTGAGAATTTCAAAATGTTTGAGTTGGGCAAAGTTTTCCGGGGGAGTCAATTCCGTATCCAAGCGAAAAGCAACGGCATCCCGGAGGGCGTAACCTTCCTGAATTGCCGCTAAATCCTGGGGACTAAATTGACACCCCATAATCAAGCGAATCCGCCCCTGATTTTGCAACATCGCCCCCAATCCCCGCGCCACCTTGCTGAGAATGGCGCTATTAAAAAAACCCGACTTGCGATCGTACTGAGTCGCGCATTCCAAAGCGGGGATATAAAAATCTGCGATCGGGTTGTTTTCATTACTGGAATAACTGATGCGCCAATCTTTATCTTGAAAGTTCATCATTTTGCCCTAAATT
>CAYUEH010000864.1:0-2159 GCA_964442465.1 uncultured Laspinema sp.
GGATTTACTTGAACTGCAATCGATGACTTTTATCCCATCCCGTGCCATAGTAATTGAGTAAAATTTGAGGTTAGATGGGTTATGGAAGTGATTCCAGCGATTGATTTATTAGAAGGTCGTTGTGTTCGTCTGTATCAGGGGGATTACGATCGCTCAGATGTGTTTAACGAAGACCCGGTGGCGGTTGCCAAACAATGGGTAGAGGAAGGTGCGACTCGGTTACATTTAGTGGACCTAGATGGGGCAAAAGCGGGGGAACCGCGTAATCTGAAAACCATCGAGGCGATCGCCCGCGCCATTTCCATCCCGATCCAAGTCGGGGGTGGGTTGCGAGACTATGCCTCCGTTGCCAACTTATTATCCCTCGGGATCGATCGCGCCATCCTCGGCACTGTGGCAGTTGAAAAACCGGAACTCGTCCGGCAACTCGCCCAAGAATTTCCGGGTCACATTGTGGTCGGAATTGATGCGCGAGATGGCAAAGTTGCCACCCGGGGATGGTTGGAAACCTCGGAAGTGTTAGCGACGGTCCTGGCACAACAAATGGTGGAGTTAGGCGTGGCGGCGATTATTTATACGGATATTCATCGCGATGGCACATTGGCAGGACCGAATATTCCAGCGTTGCGGGAACTGGCGAGGGCGGTGGATATTCCCGTTGTCGCCTCCGGTGGAGTGAGTTCCTTGACGGATTTGCTCAGTTTGTTGTCCCTGGAACCTCTGGGGGTGAATAGTGTGATTGTTGGGCGATCGCTTTATACGGGAGATGTTTCCCTGAAAGAAGCAATTCAGGCGATCGGTCCTGGACGGATTCAGGATATACCACCGGATTTTGGGTCTTCTACTTTGGCTTGAAATTAATTAAGAAAAACCCCACCCAATCGGGTGGGGTTTTATGGGAACGACTGAAGGGGCGATAACCGGCGGGGGTTAAAACCCCCGCCATACAATTGCAACTTGATCCATCAACGGAATCGAGCCTCATCCCCATTCCTTGTAGGGGCGGATTGCATACTTCCTCTTGATCCATCCTGGACAGTGAAAAGTTCTGTGAGATAATTAACTAGGGGCCTTCAACTGTCGAGTTCGTCTGTGTATGGATTGAAGCCTGAATGACTCTTTGGCGTGAAGGAATTTTGTCAAAAGTAAGCGGGATGGACTTTGAGCTAAAATAGAGGGGGCTGCTTGGAGCAGAGTCAGTCGGACCACTTGTTCACTCGGATGACCACTTCTGCTGAGGGTTCTAAACCAGCCGGAAAAACTCTTGAAAATGCCAGAGGGCATTTCGAGACTCAAGACTTGTAAAATCCCTAGAACTAAAGCATTGAGATTGACAAATCGTTCAAAATCGTCAACTTTCTCTCTGATTTTGACGAGTTGTTGCTCAGAGTAGTCCTTGAGCTTGATATTTTTAGGGGTTCGGGAAGAACGAGGCATATCTTTCATCCAGAACCGATAGCTAAACCCTGATAAAATCTCGATTAAAGTCCGAAAAGTCACTTCAATTTTAAACCGCCAACTATAAGCTATTATAATTTCGGCTCCGGTCAAATTACAGTCCGTTGACAGTAAAAATATAGGCTTTTTACCCGGAAACAACACGAGGACAAACCGGACCAAATCATCAGGACTATCCCAATGTAAATCTATAGTTCGATAACTAAAGCGCTGTTTTTTCCATAAAGGAATAACGATTCAGTTGTCAAAAAAAATGAGTCATTAAATCAGGTTTTTAATGACAAGCGCTTTCCCCATATAGCCCGTCTGCCAGGACCTTTCTTCGGTGGGGATGGAAGTAACGGTACTCTTGCCACCGTATTAATCTTGACCCGAGTAATCAAGTGCAGCGAATGAGTTCTGAACTCCTTAATTAAATTTTTAGAGGCAAAATAAGCATCTAAACTCACGTAACTTCCAGCCTGGATATAATTCCGGCAGAAGATTGACATTTTATCGACTAAACTGGATGAATTTTCATCCTGGTTTTCAACTCCATCTTGAAGCTCAAACGCGATGGGAACAGCGAGTAAAGCCTGACCCGATTGCAATAAAAGACTAAGGCCCCCAAAATAATGGCCCCTAATCCATTCAGGTTTGGTCACATTATCTGATTCTTGGTGTAATTTTTTGACCAAGGGCATTTTTCTTCCTTCTTTTGA
>CAYUEH010000865.1:0-2152 GCA_964442465.1 uncultured Laspinema sp.
GTGCCGAGGAAGTATGAACCCGCCTGTTTGCGACCCCTGCGAGAGCAAATCGCCGATCGCTGGTTGAGTTTAACCGGCGATCGGCTCAAACTCAGCTATTTGAGTGGCGTCGGTATCGATGCGAAAATCCTACTCGATAAAGGAGTAAAAAATGAACCCTTGACGGACAGTGAAAGAGAGTTAGTCCAACGATTAATTTCAGAAATCAGCCCCCGATTGGATCAGCCCAAAGCGATGCAATCCTTTCTCGTGGCGATGTTATATCGGGATGCCTATCAACTTCCGTTACCCTATAACGGCGCGGCGATTCATAAGTGGTTTTTTGCGGATTTTTGGCGCTTTCTATTTGCAGCACCCAGTGCCTTTTCGGAACTCGGAGAACCGGAACAATACTTTCACTACATTCAGGGATTGGTCAATTACCTCCATTCCCTTCTGGTGCAAAATCCTGATTCCGACCTGTGGCGGTATATTGCCTTATGTTTTATCCAATCCCATAATTTTAAAGCCCTATCCGCTTGGGAAGGGAATGGGTTGAAAATTGCCCAGAAACGCGGGGAAATTCTGGAATTGGCCCTAAAAAATTTAGGGCAAAGTCTGGATTATGATTGTCCCCCGCGTCCTGCTTCTCGGGAGAAAATTCGCCTGGGAATTCTGCAACATAACTTTTTTGCGGCGAAGGAAACGGTGGTCACTTTGGCTGCCTTTGAGCATTTAGACCGACAGAAATTTGAGGTCCGGTTGTATGCGATCGCCCTGCAAGAGACCCCCATGCAACAAACCTGCCAAAATTGTGCAGATAGCTTGGTGAAGCTACCCCAGAAATTGGGGGAACAGGTGGAGAAAATTCGCCAAGATGAGTTGGATATTTTGTTGGTGGGTAGCGATATTTCCAGTAATACCCATGCGATCGCCGCCTTAGCTTGCCACCGCTTGGCCCGGATCCAATGTACCGGGGCCTGGGTCCCCACCACCACCGGACTGCGCCAGATGGATTACTACATTACCGGGGATTTGATGGCAGGACCCCGGTTTCAAGACTACTATCAGGAACGAGTGGTGACGGTGAAAGGGTCCGGACTCTGTTTCGCCCGTCCCCAAACCCGGACACCAGAGCAAATCCCACCGACGCGCCACCGTTGGGGGACTTCGGAGGGAACCGTCATCTTTATTTCTGGGGCGAGTACCAACAAAATCGGTCCTGAGATTCGAGAAACCTGGGCCAAAATTTTGACGACAGTGCCTCATTCAATCTTGGTGTTATATCCCTTTGGAGCAATGGGGGCCAAATTTTATCGGATGAGTCCCTACGACAATCAGACGCGGATGGTATTCCAGAGATATGGAATTGACCCGAGGCGGTTCGTAGTCATAGAGCAGTTGAATTCTTTGGAGGAGTTGAAAAACTGTTTGCAGCAAGCGGATTTGTATTTAGATGCTTATCCGGATACTGGGGATTTGTCCTTAGTGGATCCATTAGAAGTCGGACTGCCGATGGTAGTTCGGGAGGGGGAAGCGCCCCAAACCCGGCGATCGCCTGCCCTATTGCGAGAGTTACAGCTTGGAGAATGGATTGCTCAAAGTGAATCTGCCTACATTGACTTAGCTGTGTCCCTAGCTACGAACCCGAGGCAACGGGAACAGTATCGGCAGCAACTTCACCAGGGCAATACAGGTCCCTGTCTGGATACCCGAGCTTATTCCGCCAAAATCGGAGCACTCTTGGAAAAACTGGTTCAAAACCCAAATTGAGCCCAGGGGAAGGAAAAATAGCCTAGAGGGACATCAACTGTGGGGATCGGGGTTCAGTTGGGCAACCTGTGTAAAGAAACCAATCCCGGTTGACTAGCGTCCCCAGTAGTAGAGAGAACTCAATAAAGTATCTACTAAGATAGTAAATAGCCGTCAAAATTTTTTTCAGGGCAGCAACGTCAATCGGTAAGGGTCAGACAACAACGGGAGCAACGAGGGGATGAGCGATGGACGCAATGTTCAAAGGTGCAGTTAATCCTTCATCCTAACTAGCTTCCTTCATCTTGCCCGAACGGGTAAATTTATATGGACCCGTTCCAAGACTGCCATCCAAGCGAGTATGAACGGCTGTTTATGATGGGAGAGCATCACCCAATTGCCCGAAACCCAACCCAAACTC
>CAYUEH010000866.1:0-2139 GCA_964442465.1 uncultured Laspinema sp.
ATAGCTTAGAAACTCAACCGATAGATATTTGTCTCCAACTGCAAAATCTCCCGATTTTTTGCCTCGACGCCACCATCCTCACTGATGAAACGGAACCCAGCGAAATCGCCCAAACCCTCTGCCAACTCATCTGGGAGAAAGCCTTAAGTGATGAAGACTACCCCAAAGAAGTCACCACAGCCAGTAAACTGCGGGAACAGTTGAAAACCCTCAAACTTCGCCAAAATTTACCTAAACTCGCTATCCTGATTACCCATTGCTATCCCAGCAGTGAACTCATAGCCTTTTGTCGCAAACTCACCAATATTGTTGCGATCGCCTGGTTAACCGATGAACCCCTCGAAGCCCCCTTAAAAGGCTTTCCCCCCAATCAACCTCATCTGATATCTGCGATTCAAACCTGGTTAGAGGAGATTTAGATGAGTTAATCTGTCATTTAAGGAGTATTCGTAATTTCCACAATCATTTCTCCTTGGCGCAATTGCTCTAAGGCATCAGGTAAAGTCGCCCTCAACAATTGTCGCAAGTTGCGGTTAGTGACATTGCCACAAGTGAGCCACAAAATTTGAGGAGGTGATCCTAAACGACATACCAAGTCGATAAAATCACTGTCTTTCGTCATAATCACCACCTTTTCGGCTCGTGCTGCTGCAAAAATTTCCATATCTTGAGCATCCCGTAGGGCTAAATCTCGCAATGCACTTGCTTCCAAACTAAAATTTTCCGTCAGCCAATTTGCCAATGTGGGAGGAAGTTGAGCATCAATCCAAATCTTCATGCTGTTAGTCTAGGAAAATCAGTACGTCTTGCTGCAAAGACTAAACAAGCTTGAATATCTGCTGGTTCTAAATCAGGAAAGTCTTCTAAAATTTCAGAAATGCTCACATTCTCGGCCAACATTTCTAAAATATCGGTGACTCGAATTCGCATCCCTCGAATACAGGGACGCCCCCCACATTGACCCGGAGTTTGCGTAATGCGGTTTAGTAAGTCAGGGGTTAAACTCATAACATTTTTTAGGCTGTATCGGTCATTTTTTATCTAAGTCATTATAGCAGATAGCTGGACGAAAAAGCATGAGGACAGTTGGAGATTTTGAGGAAAAGGGAGGAAGGCTCGGTGGCAGGCGGGGGAGAGTTTAGGGAAAGTCCTCGCCACCCCCCAAGACTATGTAGGGGTGGTTGACGCTTTAAAAACTGTGATGATTTGCGGGAGACAGAACAACAGCCGATCGCCGTTGAAATTCTGAAGCGGTTGGTCCATTTTGACGTTCCCCTCCCTGACGGGATAAATCAGCTATTCAAACCGGGTTAGAGGAAAATTAAGCCCCCCCGAAATCCGCTTTCTGACCATTGGCGAAAAAATCAGCTAAAATATCAGACAACCCTAGACACCGATTTGGATAGTTTCAAAGTCTGGTCACAGAGGGTCTGACCCAGACTCTATGGTGTTGCGTCCCGTTTAATAATTGAGAGGTCTAATTTATGGTAACTACCCCTCAACCTACTAAGGTCATCTACCCCGATTGTGATGGAAATCCGATGTCTGATAATACCCGCCAGTTTCGTTGGATTGTGGTGATTAAAGAGAATTTAGAGATTCTGTTTGATGAAGATCCGAATGTTTTTGTGGCGGGGGATTTGCTTTGGTATCCGGAGGAAGGAAATAATAAACTGCGTCAAGCGCCTGATGTGATGGTGGCGATGGGACGACCTAAAGGCGATCGCGGGTCTTATAAGCAATGGGAAGAAGGGAACATCCCTCCCCAAGTCGTGTTTGAAATTCTCTCCCCTGCAAATCGTCTCAAGGAGATGGCGAAGAAACAGCAGTTTTATGACCGCTATGGGGTGGAAGAATATTATGTTTTCGACCCCGATCGCCTCGATTTTCATGGGTGGATACGCAGTCAGGCGGGTTCCCTGGAGGTGATTGAGCAGCCGGAAAACTTTACAAGTCCCCGGTTAGGGATTCGCTTTGAATTGCAGGAGGAACAGTTCACTATCTACCGTCCCGATGGCGAGAAATTTCTGACTCCAACGGAGTTATCCAAAATCGCGGAACAACAACGGCAGGAGGCTGAACAGCAACGTCAACGAGCGGAGTCAGCAGAAGCACGTCTGCGGGAATTGGAGGCTCGTT
>CAYUEH010000867.1:0-2134 GCA_964442465.1 uncultured Laspinema sp.
CCAAAAAACAATTAGATATAGGACTAGGGGTTAAGAACATGACGACTGAATTTAGGGCAGGGAACTTATGAAGGATAACGACTGAAGTCGTTACTACGAACTTTGACAAGATAACGACTGAAGTCGTTACTACGAACTTTGACAAGATAACGACTGAAGTCGTTACTACGAACTTTGACAAGATAACGACTGAAGTTTTTACTACGAACTTTGAGGGGGATGTAGGGGTTGGATTTAAAGTAACTTTTTTGGGGGATGAATGGGGATGATGATGGCGAATTCTGTTTCTTGACCGGGTTCGGAATGAACTTCTAATTTTCCTCCGTGTTTATCTACGACTATTTGATAGGCAATGGTTAAACCGAGTCCTTTTCCGGCACCGACGTCTTTGGTGGTGAAAAAGGGGTTAAAAATATTAGGGACTGTCTCTTTGGGAATGCCGATGCCATTATCGAAGATCCGAATCACCGCATGGGAAGGGGTGCGGGTTTCGGTACAAATCCGAATCCGGGGAGGTGCGGGAGGGGAATTGTGTAGAGGGGTGCGTTTTCCGACGGCATCGATCGCATTGTTCAGAAGGTGAAAAAATACTTGATTGATATCACTGGCATAGCATTCCACCCGAGGTAATTTTCCATAGTTAATCTGAGTCTCAATTCCTTCTAAACGACCCTTTAAAATAGAGAGGGTACTATCCAATCCTTCATGCAAATCTACATCTTTCAGTTCCGCTTCATCCAAATGAGAAAAGGTTCGCAAGGATTCAACGATTTCTCGAATCCGCTTGGCTCCTCGTTTCATGGATTCTACGAGGGAAGGAAAATCGGCCATTAAAAATTCTAAATCTAATTCTTCCGCTGCTTCTTTCATCTCCGGTAGCGGATTGGGATAGTGTTTTTGAAAGAGTTGAATAAAGTCGAGCAGTTCTCGAATGTATTTTCCAGCATGATTCAAATTGCCATCAATAAAGGTAACGGGATTGTTAATTTCATGAGCAATTCCCGCCACCATTTGACCGATTGAGGACATTTTTTCGCTTTGAATTAACTGAGCCTGGGTTTGTTGCAAATCCCGTAAGGTTTGGCTGAGTTGTTGATTGGATTGGCTTAATTGTTGCTGGGAGTGATAGAGTCGGAGTCCGGCCCTGACCCGGGCTAAGAGTTCGGCTGGATTGACGGGTTTGGAGAGAAAATCATCGGCCCCGGCATCGAGTCCTTGAATGCGGTCTTCTAAATCAACTTTGGAGGTGAGTAAAATAAAAAATGTTTGGGATAATTCGGGGTTGGATTTGACGATTCGACAGACTTCTACCCCATCAAAATAAGGCATCACCCAATCACAAACAATTAAGGCCGGATGAAGTTCCAGGGCGCGTTTTACCCCTTCTTCCCCATCTTTGGCAACGGTGACTTCATGGCCTTCTAATTTTAAGTCTCGTTTGAGGAGTAAGCGAGTGGCTGAATCATCATCTATGACTAAAATTTTATCCATAGTATTTAGCGGTATTTATCATAATTTTTATGGCGTCTGTTTGTCATGGTATCATGGTTTAAAATTCGAGACAATCCCAGTTTAAATGGCCAGAGAATTGGCAGGAGCGTCACGGTTACTGGCCGGGTTTAAGGCTTCTTATTCTCGCATTTTGCCTCGACAGATTCTGAGAATTGGTTGTTTAGGCTGGGGGTGAGCTTGGACAGGGGGAACCGGGGGACAATGATGGTTAAGGTTGTGCCGCCCGGTTGTTCTTCCGTGCTCACTTCACTCTGTACGGAGATTTCTCCACCATGAATTTCTACACATTTTTTGACAATGGCGAGTCCCATGCCTGTTCCGGAAATTTTACCGACGTTCCGGCAGCGTTGGAATGGCTCAAACAGATGGGGCAGGTCTTCCGGGGGAATGCCAATGCCGCGATCTTTGACGTGAAAGATGGCCAGGTTTTGGCGATCGCCCAGTTCCAGTTGAACTGGCAACCCTTCAGGGGAATATTTGAGGGCGTTGGAGAGTAAATTGGTTAGGATATGCCGCAGTAATTTTTCATCCATACAGGCGGAGAGACTCGGTTGGGAAAGGATTAACTCAATCCCATGTAAGCCATTATCAATAAACTGCATATCCTCGACTAATTGCTGAC
>CAYUEH010000868.1:0-2130 GCA_964442465.1 uncultured Laspinema sp.
AAAGCAGCTCCCCTTCATGGGGCTGAACTTTTGCATTTATAAAGTGAAAGGTTCCCAGATTTCCTCCCGCTACTCCCCTTTCATGCCGGGGGGAAACCACCAGAAAGCCAGGGACTTGTTGTTACTTGTAGTGTAAGTGAAGCCCAGTCATTTCGCTGATTTCTACAGATTTAATTCATAATTGGGGAGGAGCATCTCGGGTTTAAGGGCCGATCGCCTTTGCAGTCGAGATAGAATACACTCATCCGCTCTAAGCCCCTTCTCCTTGAATCATGTCTCTTGCACCGTGGCGATCGCCCCTATCCCATGCCCTTGAGCGCAACCGTAGCCGCCCCGAATCTCGCTACTTCCAACTCGCCACCATCCGCCCAGACGGCACCCCCGCGAATCGCACCGTGGTCTTTCGCGGCTTTTTAGACGAAACCAACCAACTCAAAATCATCACCGATACCCGCAGCCAAAAAGCCCAGCAAATCCCCACCCATCCTCATGGCGAAGTCTGCTGGTATTTCCCCATCACCCGGGAACAGTTCCGCCTCCAGGGCCACCTGACCTTAGTAGACCCTCATACCCCCAACCCCGCCTTACAACAAGCCCGTTCCCAGCAATGGCAGCAACTCTCCGACAATACCCGACGCCAGTTTTCTTGGCCCGAACCCGCTGCACCCCGTCAGGAACCCCAGGGGTTCTCTCTCCCCGTCCCAGATCCCAGTCAACCCCTGGCTGAGTTTGGTTTGCTGTTACTCGATCCCGTCACCGTGGATTGGTTAGAATTGCGGGGAGAACCCCACAACCGCCGGTTTTATCAATTGAAGGGCGATCGCACCTGGTCTCAGCAAGCCATTAATCCTTAAACATCAGGCTCACCGCCAATTATAAAAAGTTTTCAGAGCAACTCATCAAAATTTTGATAGGTCAAACCCCAAACTTGAACGATAGTCGCGAAGGGTCTTCGTTACAATAGGCAGGATATCCGATGAAAGCATCTAGGGGTCAAATGGGCAATCTTGTTGAAACCAACCCGTTAAAAAATACCACTCAGACGATTGAAGTCCCACCACCGCGAAACCGAGTGGATTATCTGAGGATTAGTTTAATTGACCGCTGCAATTTTCGCTGTCAATACTGTATGCCAGAAGGGGCAGAACTCGACTATATCCGGCAACAGGATTTACTCTCTCGCGAGGAACTCTTAACCTTACTCCAAGAAGTTTTTATCCCCGTCGGATTTACGCGGTTTCGCTTAACCGGAGGGGAACCGTTGATCCGTACCGATGTAGTAGAAATTGTCCAGGCGATCGCCAATTTACCCCAAACCCAAGATTTAGCCCTAACTACCAATGGCTTTTTCCTCGCCCAAAAAGCCCAAACCCTCTATGATGCCGGACTGCGCCGGATTAATATTAGCCTCGACTCTCTAGAAGCCCAAACCTTTGATTTTCTAGCCGGAACTCGCGGCACCAGTCGCTGGCAACAAGTCTGGGATGGAATTCAGGAAGCCTATCGCGTCGGATTTAACCCTTTAAAATTAAATGTCGTGGTGATTCCCGGGGTCAACGATCGCGAAGTTTTAGATTTAGCTGAATTAACCATTGCCCGAAATTGGCACGTTCGCTTCATCGAATTCATGCCGATCGGGAATGGGGAATTATTTGGCGATCGCGGTTGGATTCCTTCAGAAGAACTGCGCCAACGCATTCGCGATCGCTGGGGATTAACCTCCGGACAAGTCACCGGAAATGGACCTGCCGATGTGTTTCAGATTCCCAACGCCAAAGGCACCGTCGGATTTATTTCGCAGATGTCCGAATGTTTCTGCGATCGGTGTAACCGAATGCGCCTCAGTGCCGAAGGCTGGTTAAGGCCCTGTCTCCTCAACGAAACCGGCCAAATCAACCTCAAAACCGCCCTCCGCAACGGCATCCCCCTCCCCGAAATCCGGCAGCAAGTCGCTGATTTACTAGAACTCAAACCCGAAATTAACTACAAACAGCGAGACTCCGGCACCGAAACCGGCAGCTACAGCCGTACCATGTCGCAAATTGGAGGATGAGGGATGGGGGTTCACGTTTGTAGTAACGACTTCAGTCGTTACCGCGTGGCGTAAGCGTTAGCTTACGTCACGCCCCT
>CAYUEH010000869.1:0-2120 GCA_964442465.1 uncultured Laspinema sp.
GATAGGATTAGATTCGAGGGACAAGACCCCCGTGCTCTCTTTCTAAAGCCCGGAGGCAAAGCCGGCTCTTATTGGGTCAAGAAACCTGGTTTTTTGTCCCTGAGTTCTCAAACGGTCTCGGCCTTCTAGGCAAGGGTGTCAAATCCCGTGAACAAACTTGGTAAAATTAGATACCAAAGTTCGGCTATCATGCAATTTACGGATGATTAGAATTCGATTTAGGTATCACTGGGCTAAAACCGACTAGCAGATCCTGCCCAACCGAGGATAAATTGAAAGGGATAAAAGTTAGACGGGAATCCTTGTAACTTTGGCAACTATTGCACCCAGACTCATTCAAAACTCACCCATCAATATGCCCCATACTCTCTCTAATCTGTTAGAACAAGCTAACGAAGCCGCAAAACAAGAAGATTGGCAATTGGTGACTCAATGTTTGGAAAAACTAGCCACAATCTCAGGGACAGCTAGAGTGGAATCTTTACCTGTTTCCACGGAAGAACCGAACGGGCGATCGCCCCATCTGAATCCCTCCTCTCTACTCGGTTTGGCGGATCAAGTCTTAGAATACGGTGATTTTCAAGAACGATGGGAAGTTGCCAAAGTATTCCCTCGTCTGGGAACCGAGGCGATCGCCCCTTTGTTGGGGATTCTGGCTGATCCGGATGCCGAAGTGGAATTGCAATGGTTCGCGGGTCGAATCCTCGCGGAGTTTAAGAGCCCAGAGGCGATCGCCGCCTTGATTCAATTACTCCAGAGTCCAGAAGAAGAATTAAGCTCAATGGCAGCCACTGCCTTAGCTCAAATGGGTGAACCGGCGATCGCCGCTTTAACTCAGCAGTTAGCCGACTCCACCTCCCGAGCATTAGCAGTGCGCTCTTTAGGGAAAATCCGCAATCCCCAAATTATCGAACCCCTGTTGAGGGTGGTGGGCGATCGCGACCCCCAAGTGCGTTCCGAGGCGATCGCCGCCCTGAATAGCTATGATGACCCCACTCACGCCCTGGTACTGGTGGAATCCATCCATGACTTTCATGCCTCCGTCCGTCGGGAAGCCACCATCGGCTTAGGATTATGCGCCATGCGACCCTCATACAAAAACCAGACTGAGGAGATCTACCGGGCGATCGCCTCGGAAATTGAGGACCTCCTGCGGGAGCGTTTGTGGGACTTTAACCCCGATGTCACCCATCAGGCGGCGATTTCCCTAGGACGGGTGGCAACGCCGAAAGCCGCCGCCTACCTTGATGAAATTCTCGACTCCCCCGCTACCCCCATCCCCTTACAAATTCATGCGGTTCGTGCCTTGGCTTGGATGGGAACTCCCGAAGCCTTGGAGTATTTAGAAAAAGCATTAGTCAGTCGCGAACAGAATGGTTCTAGTCCCGAGGTGATCGCAGAAATTGTCTCCTTACTCGGACGGGTCCAAGTGCCACAGTTGAAGCCGAAAGCGGCGCAGATGCTGATTGAACGGTTAAATAGCAAGCCCAAAGTCAATGGGAAAGACTTGATCCGCAGGCAACAAGCGATCGCCTCGGCATTGGGTTATCTCGGACAAACAACGAGCATAGAACCTTTGATTCAACTGTTAGCCACCTCGGAGGCGGGGGTCCGGTTTCATGCGATCGCCGCCCTGAAACAGATTGCGCCGGATCAAGCCTATCGGCAACTGCTGGACCTCTCCCATCAACCCACTGCCAGTCCCTCTCTCCAACAAGGGGTGGCGATCGCCCTGGAAGAATGGGTAAAAAGTTAGGGAATTCTGACAAGGGGCGAGCCTCCTGTGTTTGCCCTTGACCCATCCGCTGTGGAACCCTCTGGGCAAGGGATTCCCCCGAGAGTCTCTCTGCTCCTTTCCCCCTCTCCAGGGATTGATTCATGTAAATTTTGCATGAGTTTCAGGATATTTCAGCATAAACCCCGGTCCTTTTGCAGCGATCGCTACAAAACCCACCCCTTGAGGATGAGATTTGTTGGGAGATTAAGAAGCAGTTAACAAGGCGCGAATCCGAGCAAACACTGGATCAAGTCGGATTCGTTCCTCGAATTTCCTCTGACATTCAGGACTTAGGGAACTCCAAAAAATAAAATCTCCAAAAAACCCGCACCCTCAAGGGTGG
>CAYUEH010000870.1:0-2117 GCA_964442465.1 uncultured Laspinema sp.
AGTTGCGATCGCTCCAACAAATTGCGAATCACTGCACCGAGTTCCTCCAAATCAAACGGCTTGGGTAAATACAAATCACAGCCGAGTTGATAGCCTAAAATCCGTTCTGGGGTACTGGTGCGCGCCGTTAAAAAAATCACAGGTAACAACCGCAAAGCCGGTTTTTGGCGAACCCGCTTAACCAGTTCATACCCATCCATCTGTGGCATGATAATATCCGTAACCAGTAAATGCGGTTGAAATTCTTCTACTTTTAAGAGACCCTCTTGACCATTCTGAGCCGCGATCGCAGAGTAACCGCACTGCTCCAAATAATGGCAGATAGACAGACGAATAGCGGGATCGTCATCAACAATCAGAATCGTCAAGGGCATGGGGTCTCAAGGGGGAACTGAACAAGTATAGACGCCACCGAGTAGCGTCTATACTTCTAGCGTAGGTCAAATCCAGGGTCAGGCCAACTCGATTTAACGAGGAGAGACACTTAAGCTGGCAGGTTGGGCCAAATTACCCGATAGAGTCACTTGCCGTCCATTGGCATGGAGATGGCGCAGGATTTTGTAAATCATTTCAATGCGATCGCCCGCATCGGCTTTCTCAGCCAACTCCTCTAGGGATAACGGTTTCCCTTCTGCGGCAATCACCTCCATAATTCGGGTTTGGAGGTGGAGAATCTCAGAAGCTGCCTTTTTACCCGCTTCCACCCCCGGTTGGTGATAGGCATTGACGTTAACCAACGAAGCATATAACCCCACGGCGCGATCGTACAGGGCAATCAACGCCCCCACGATGCGCGGATTCACCTGGGGAATCGTCACTGAAATGGAATCGCGCTGATTGTCATAAATGGCTTCGCGAGTTCCATACAAAAACCCTAACAAATAATCCCCCGTAGTGATTCCCGGTTCTACATCTGGGGAATGGCCCTGACGGTCTTCTAAAACCTCAATAAAGGTTAAGAAGAAATTCGGGACCCCCTCGCGCAGTTGTTGAACATAAGCGTGTTGATCCGTAGACCCCTTATTTCCGTAAACCGCAATCCCTTGATAAACCGTATTGCCTGCTAAATCTTTCTCCTTACCCAGGGATTCCATCACCAACTGTTGCAGATAGCGACTAAACAGCAACAGACTGTCTTTATAAGGCAGCACCACCATATCTTTTTCCCCTCGTCCATTGCCTGCAAAGTACCAGGAGAGGGCCAGCAATGCGGCAGGATTGCCCTTGAGGTCCGGTTGACGAGTGGCATCATCCATTTCTTTGGCTCCAGCCAGCATACCCCGAATATCAATGCCCTGTAAAGCAGCCGGGACTAACCCCACCCCTGAGAGTTCTGAGGTGCGTCCTCCCACCCAGTCATGCATGGGGAAAATATCAATCCAGCCTTCTTTCTGGGCTTGTTTTTCCAGGGCGCTATCATGGCCGGTAATGGCAACGGCCTGATCGGCAAACTTGAGATTCATACTCTCAAAGGCTTTTTGGACCTCTATCATGCCATTGCGGGTATCTGGGGTGGTGCCCGATTTAGAGATGACCAGGACCAGGGTGGTTGCCAGACGGTCTTTGATGTGATTTAACAAGGCATCGATCCCTGCGGGGTCGGTGTTGTCAATGAAGTGAATTTCTAGGGGTGCAGACTCAGGGGCCAAGGCTGTGGAGACAAATTGGGGTCCCAGGGCCGATCCGCCAATGCCGATGGAGAGAATGTCTGTAAATTTAGACGCGCTGGGAGGGTGGACTGTCCCGTTATGAACTTTTTGGGCAAATTCCTCGATATGGCTAAGGTTTTCGAGGATTTCTTGTTTGAGTTCTGGGGTGGGTGCAATGTCGGGATTTCGTAACCAATAGTGACCCACCATGCGGCCTTCATCGGGATTGGCGACTGCCCCGGCTTCTAGGGCCTTCATGTCCTCGAAGGCTTGAGCAAACTTAGGTTTCATCGATTCGACGAAGGCATCGTCAAATCTCATTCGACTGATATCCAGGTACAGTCCTAGCCCTTCATGATAATAGAGCCAGTCTTGATATCGTTTCCAGAGCGATTGAGCATCCATAACAACTCTCTACTTATCTTTGTTTCACCACACACAAGTGTACCGATATCAGTGGAATGAGAC
>CAYUEH010000871.1:0-2111 GCA_964442465.1 uncultured Laspinema sp.
ATGCCATAAGCCTGACAGAGTAAGGGAATATCCGGCATTCCCACCTCCATATTGGAGGCAGAGTAGCGTTCCCCATAGAAGGTTTCTTGCCATTGGCGGACCATCCCCTGCCAGCCATTATTGATAATGACAATTTTGACGTTAATGCCGTACTGGGCGATCGTTCCCAATTCTTGCAGGTTCATCTGGAAGCTGGCATCGCCACTGATACAGATGGTTTGTTGATCTGGTAGGGCCACTTGGGAACCCATCGCCGCTGGAACTCCAAATCCCATTGTGCCTAATCCGGCGCTGGAAATCCATCGACGGGGACCATTTTTCAGGAATTGTGCAGCCCACATTTGATGCTGTCCCACATCGGTGGTGTAGTAGGCATCCGGCGCTTGCCGTCCCACTTCTACGATTACCTCTTGGGGAGAAAGAGCAGTTTCTGGATGAGGCACCACCAAGGGATAATCTTTCCGCCAGCGATCAATTCGTCCTAACCACTCTTGGGTTTGATTGGCATCGGTAATATCCCCGGTTTCCCGCAGGCGACGCAGCAGATCCATCAGCACTTGCTGCACGTCTCCGACGATGGGAACTTCGGGTCCCCGGTTTTTACCCACCTCTGCGGGGTCGATATCGATATGAATCACTTTAGCGCGGGCGGCAAACTCATCCAGCTTGCCGGTGACGCGATCGTCAAAGCGAGCACCGACGGCAATTAGCAAATCGCATTCGCTTACGGCAAAATTGGCGTAGGCGGTGCCATGCATTCCTAACATTCCCAAGGACAGGGGATGATCTTCCTCAAAGGCCCCGATACCCATGAGAGTAGTTGTCACGGGAATCTGAAAATGCTCGGCGAGTTCTTTAATTTCGTGATGAGCACTAGCGGCGATCGCCCCACCCCCGACATACAGTAAGGGTTTTTTGGCTTGGCGAATTAACTCGATCGCCTGATTAATTTGCCGGGGATTCCCTTTCACCGTCGGGCGATATCCCGGTAATTTAATACTCCCTGGTTCCACCGGCACATAGTCAAACTCTTCCAACCCCACATCTTTGGGGATATCAATCAACACCGGACCGGGTCTGCCGGTACTGGCAATATGAAACCCTTCGGCGACAATCCGCGCCATATCCCGAGGGTCGCGCACCACATAAGAATGCTTGACAATCGGTAAGGTAATGCCATAAATATCCGTTTCCTGGAAGGCATCAGTCCCGATCGCCGCCCGGGGCACCTGTCCCGTAATCACCACCATCGGAATCGAATCCATGTGGGCGGTGGCAATCCCCGTGACTAAATTGGTTGCCCCCGGACCCGATGTTCCAAAGCAAACCCCCACCTTGCCTGTGGCGCGGGCATAGCCATCTGCAGCATGAGAGGCTCCTTGTTCATGGCGAACTAAAATATGCTGGACCTCTCCTGCGGCTTCAAACCGATACATTTCATCATAAATCGGTAAAATCGCCCCACCGGGATAGCCAAAAATATGTTTGACTCCGTGACGCTTGAGACTATCCATCAACGCATAAGCGCCGGTTCTGCGGGTGGGAACCACCACGGGTTTTGTTTTTCTGTCTGATCGGCTTTCTGAAAGCATGGGCAAACCTCATGTCCTCTATGGCAATAGTTGTAAATCCCCCGCTCTTGAGACCGGGGAGGAAAAATAACTCAAGGGAGTAGCTATTTCCCGGCCTGATGAAGAACGGGTTACGGACGCTACTATAAAAGTTTCTATTTTCATCATGCCTTAAGAGTTAATGAAATATAATGTTTTTTTGTTGAGATTTTGGCTCTAGCTTCTCATTGAGCCGACTCCAACCCATTCTGGCCCTTATCCAAGCCCCTCGCTAATAGATCCCTGACCGGATGGCGGATCGATCCCCCTTTCTGCCCTAACGAGACTCGGTTTTTTGCCAAACCCCTGAGTCCATAACATTGGAGTCAGTTCTGGCCCCCTCCCCCCATCCCACGGGAACTCTCCTCCAGGACTTACCCAATCCCTAACATTCAACGCTAATAGGACTTACGCATTATTCAGATCAAACCCTAAATGTAGGGTTGAAAAGCGAATCAACCCTACAGCCAAATCATCCGGAATGCGCTTGGAATCGGTCTT
>CAYUEH010000872.1:0-2106 GCA_964442465.1 uncultured Laspinema sp.
CCGGCCTATTTTCTGCGGGGATTGCGACTGATTTGTTCGGTTCTACGAATGTTTTTATGGGGAAGATGCAGATAGGCTAGTAGTATCTTGTTTTCAGTTGAATTTAGATGAAAGCGTTTGTAGCAAGTTTGAAATTACAAATTCTTGCTCAATTATTGAAAATGAAGGATTTGAGCCAGTGAACTGTAGAGGGGGATATTTCCGTGTACAAGTGGGTCTTACCAACGATTAGCGAGGTTTTAGCACAGGCGGGGAGCACTGACAATTCCTCGGACCTAGAGATGGGGTTGACTGGGGAAGATCCGGGCGATCGCAATGGGACCACGACCCACCGGGATGCCGCAACAGTTTGGTTGCGCCGAATTCGGGCCGATCGCCAATGGCAAGGCGCAGTCGCCTCCCTGAATGACCTCCTCGATGGCGAACGAGTCAAGAATGACCCAGATACCCGCCATTCCTTCTCTAGCAAAGGGTTAATTTTATCCGGTCCCGTCCCGGTTTTAACCCAATCCACCCACTTAGAACAGTTCTCCACCTGGACCTTTGCTGGGGTGCAGCAGTCTGGCGCATGGTTACCCTCCTCCCTGTTCCCCTCGACTCCAGATAGCGGTGCCGATGCCTCCAACCCGACAGTTTTACCCCTGCTGACCGGGGACCCCCTGGCCCGGGAACACTTTTGTTTGGTGTTGACAGCGCGGTTTAGTCTGGTCATGGTGGTAGGATTAAACCCCCAGGGACAACCGGCGTTTCAGTTTTCCTTTGATCCCGAGGCGATCGCCTTAGTGTGGCAAGGATTGCGATCGCGTCTACTACCCTTCAAAAATCAGGCGGCTATTTCCACCTTAGATCGGCAGTTCCAACAGTTCCCACCCCGCACCCCAGACTACAAACTGGTTTGTCAATTTACCCAACAGCTTCTGGAATATCTCCCCGAACCCGTAGAACTCGATCGGGAAATGCTGGATGAAATGGAAGCATTTGCGGCAGATTGGACCGGGTGGGGTTCCTCCATGCGGGCCTTACCTCAATCCGGAGGGGATTGTCCCAATGGTGAGGTGGAGATTTCCTGGGAAGTATCCTGTCCCGATGGGAATTCGCGGGTTTCGACCTCTGGCGAACGCAGAACGGCCCTGAGCAAACCGGACCCGGGGACGGCCAAAACCCTGCGTTCCAAGGGGGGAAAGGCGGTGGGAAGCGTCTCGACTAAAACCGCGAATCCCCGGAAACCGGCGATCGACCAGCCTTTAGATGACCTGCGGGATGCGGCGAGTAAGAACGTCCGAAACCAAGCCCCGGCCTTGGATGTGGAATTATTACAGGCGATCGCTCACGAAGTTAGAACCCCTTTAGCCACCATTCGCACCCTCACCCGACTCCTACTCAAACGCCGTCATCTGGATGCGGAGATTATCAAACGTTTAGAAGCGATCGATCGCGAATGTAGCGAGCAAATCGACCGCTTTGGGTTGTTTTTCCGGGCCGTGGAATTGGAAACCACCAAAGATGCTCATGCGCCGATGCACCTGACTTCTACTTCCCTCACCCAGGTATTAAATAGTTGCATCCCGCGCTGGGAAAAACAAGCCAGCCGACGCAACCTCACCTTAGATGTGATTTTGCCGCAAAAAATGCCCTCGGTGGTCAGTGACCCTTCCTTGTTGGATCAAGTTCTTACCGGGGCGATCGATAACTTCACCTCCACCTTACCGGCAGGAGGCCAACTCCAAGTCGAAATTTCCCTGGCGGGTCATCAGTTGAAGGTGGAACTCCACTCCCAAACCCATGCCTCCGTCAATTCCGAAACCACAGTTTCCGGGACTCAGGCCCTCAAATCTCTCGGTCAAATGTTGATGTTTCAGCCAGAAACCGGCAACCTCAGTCTGAATTTGAGCGTGACTAAGAACCTGTTTCACGCCCTCGGAGGTAAACTGATTGTTCGCAACCGTCACCAACATGGACAAGTGCTGACGATCTTCTTGCCTTTGGAAATGCGGGGATAATCAAACAGGATGGGGGTTTAGAAACCGGGTTTTTTTCATCAATTTAGGCAATCCAGCAACACTAGATCTCTGGCAAACATCCGGATTGATCCCCCCAACCCCCCTT
>CAYUEH010000873.1:0-2101 GCA_964442465.1 uncultured Laspinema sp.
TATTGATGATTTTTACTTAACATCCCTTTTCAAAACTTTATATAGCTTAATAAACTAAAAGAGTAGGCAGTAAGTATTTATTACCATCTCTCTATGTTAACCCTAGACTTTCCCTGGCTAACCACTATAATTCTTTTCCCGCTCCTAGCGGCCTTGGTCATCCCGGCCCTCCCGGATCAAGAGGGTAAAACCATTCGCCTCTACAGCCTAGGCGTCGGCTTAATCGAACTCGCCCTCACCCTCGTCGCCTTTTGGCAGAACTACGACCTCAACAACCCGGAATTACAGCTTGTTGAAACCTACCCCTGGGTCCCCCAACTGGGTCTTAACTGGACCCTAGCCGTGGATGGCATTTCCATGCCCCTGATTGTCTTAACCGCCTTAGTCACCACCCTTGCCATTGCCGCAGGATGGAACGTCACCAAAAAGCCCCGGTTATTTTACGCCTTGATGTTGGTCTTGTACAGCGCCCAAATCGGCGTCTTTGCCGCTGGGGATATGCTGCTGTTCTTCCTAATGTGGGAAATCGAACTCGTCCCGGTTTACCTGCTGATTTCGATATGGGGTGGCGAAAAACGCCTCTACGCCGCGACTAAATTCATTCTATATACTGCATTAGCTTCTATCTTTATTTTGGTCGCAGCCTTAGCAATGGCATTCTATGGCGATACCATCACCTTTAATATGGCCGAACTGAGTGCCAGACATTATCCCATTGCTTTAGAATTGCTGCTTTATGCCGGGTTGTTCATCGCCTTTGGCGTCAAACTCCCCGTCTTCCCCCTCCATACCTGGCTCCCGGACGCTCACGGAGAAGCCTCCGCCCCAGTTTCCATGATTTTGGCCGGTGTCTTGCTGAAAATGGGCGGCTATGCCTTAATTCGCATGAACCTGGAAATGCTCCCCAACGCCCATCTCTACTTTGCCCCGGTTCTGGCAATCCTGGGAGTGGTGAATATTGTCTATGGTGCATTGAGTGCTTTTGGGCAAGATCACCTCAAACGGCGTTTAGCCTATTCGTCCATTTCCCACATGGGATTTGTGCTGATTGGGATTGCGTCCTTAACGGAACTGGGGATCAGCGGTGCTGTGTTGCAAATGCTCTCCCACGGATTGATTGCTGCCGCTTTATTCTTCCTGGCAGGGGTCACTTATGAGCGCACTCATACCCTGGCAATGGAGAAAATGGGCGGTTTGGCGAAGTTGATGCCGAAAGTGTTTGCTTTGTTTACTGCTGGGGCGATGGCATCCTTGGCGTTACCGGGGATGAGTGGATTTGTGAGTGAGTTGACTGTGTTTTTGGGACTTTCCACCAGTTACGCCTACAGCACCCCGTTTAAAGTGGTGGTGATTGGGTTAGCGGCAGTGGGTTTAATTGTGACGCCGATTTATTTGCTGTCCATGCTGCGCCAGGTGTTTTATGGCAAAGTTGAGCCGATCGCGAATGTTGAGGCGTGGGAGTTTATGGATGCGAAACCTCGGGAGATTGCGATCGCCGCTTGTCTGTTGTTGCCGATTATCGGAATTGGGTTATACCCGAAAGCGGCGACTCAAACCTACGATGTGAAAACGACGGAAGTGGCTGCCGAGGTTCGCAATGCCCTGCCTATCTTTGCTCAACAGCAAGATCGGTTGTTCTCTGGTGGGTTTTTTGCTCCCAGTATCCCCCGTGTCGATGCTCAAGCGTTATTTAGCATTACTGATATCGGTAAGGGGGCTTAAGGGATTCTGGGGCATGGCCTTTCATGGCCCAATCTGACCTCCGGCGATCGCATCTGATGCGATGAACCTGCCTGGGTTCACTGGCGTTAATCACTGAAACAAAATCCTGTACTTGCAGGGGTTTCCCCTCCGAGTACCGGATTTTTTATCCACCCCCATTCCTGGGGGAGGGCGATCGTTATTTATACTCCTAATACCAAATCCGGTTGTTAAAAGTCGGTTTTCGCTTTTAGCCCGCTCCGGCACCGCTTCGTCCGCAAACGCCCCACCATGCACGGGTGAGGGTTTTTATAGACCTTTGACAACCGAATTCCGTATATAGCGGTTTCCAGACTCAATATGTACGGTTCAAAGCCCCTCTCCCCCCCCTTTCAAAGGG
>CAYUEH010000874.1:0-2100 GCA_964442465.1 uncultured Laspinema sp.
TGATTTTGCCCGTCATCTTGAGCTTATTCACTGCACCCGTTGCTCGTTCTGAAGGCAGTCGAGAACTGACCGATAACACGGGCGATCGTCCTTTCTTAGAATATCGTGATGACCTAGACCCTACCAGTGATAGTGGGACCCCTCCCAATGGTATCCCCCGGAGAACTACTATTAAAGTGTATGCTAGAGAAAATGAAACTATTAATCTGGGTTCTAGTGCAGTAGGGGTTGGGGGTGGTGAGATTCGTTATCGATCTCCCAATGGAACAGATGGAATTTGCGATGATCCTAATTTTGGCCTGATTCAAAACCGCACTCAAGAGATAGCTGGACCTGCTCCTAATCCCAGTGGTTATACACCCTGTACAGTTACAGTTTTGGCCGGTCAAGAAGGGGTTTGGGAAATAGAATTTGTTAGCCCTAATCCAGCGAATACTGGCAATCCAACCCCCATCGCAGCGACAGCGAATTGGCCTCCACAAGGTACTAACAATAACTTTGTGACCGCTTGGGATGTAACAGTCCGGGATGCCGGAGGTGCAGAAATTAGGGGTCGGGCCTTTGCCAACTTTTTAGCAATGAATGCGAGTTTTCGCACGAATCCCAGTAGCATTAGTCCCCTCAATTCTGAAGCCTTTGTCCTGACTGAAGATGGTTTTATATATCGGGTTAATCTCAATGGTCAAAGACCCGCTGGATTTATCTTTTACGCCAATAAAAATGGGTTTTTAGATGCAAATGGAGATCCGATATTTCAATCAGTTGGAGTCGGTGGGGAACCCATTTTCTTTGACAACCCTTCTCTTCCGGAAAATGATAACCTAACTCACAAGATTTTTTTTAATAACCCCACACTTGGAAGTTTACCAAATAACGGGATGGTTCCAGCACCTCCTGTTTCTGGAGGCTCTACCTGGTTAAGAAACCAACCTGAGCCTCCACCGAGTCCCTCAAATTTCCAGTTTATTGGTCAAGAAGGTACTCTAGGTCAAGCGGGGACCAATCCCCTTGGAGGAAGATTTGAATTTGATTCCAATGGAGAAGGAACCTATCGACTCATTATTGATATAGGTAACAATGGAACTGGCAATGGAGTCTATGGAGATGAGAATGATGTCATATTACAAGGCCGAGTCTTTCCCGGAACTAATACGGTAGAATGGGATGGAAAGGATAAGAATGGAGACCCTGTCCAGGTGAGTGAGCTGGGTTACGGCGCACGAATTCAGTTTTTTGGCGGGGAAGTACACTTTCCATTTTTTGATGTGGAGCAAAACCCGAACGGACTGATTGTAGAACGCTTAAATCAACCCCCCGGCTTTCCTGCAAATAACCCAAATTCTGACCCATTTTTAGTCTATTATGACGATTCAGGTTTTCCAGAAAATCTAACGATTCAACCCGACCCCTTGAGCGCTTTAGCCGGGGATGACAGTTCAAATGGTGCTCATGCTTTCCAGGGGAGCAGCTTTACGGGATGGGGGGATAACCGAGGGATTGATACGTGGGTCTTGTTCCCCTCTCTTCCCTTTGAACTAGAACAACGAATTGTCATTGCTGAAGCCGACTTACAAATTACCAAAGCAGTTAGCCCTACGCCCGCAGTAGCAGGCGGGAATATTACTTATACCATTACCGTCACCAATGCCGGTCCCAGTAATATCAGGACAACAAACCCGGCAACCGTCTCAGATATCTTTACTGCCAATGGCGAAACCGTAACCATCCTGAGTTGGACCTGTGAAATTATTCCACCCGATCCCCCTAACCCTCCGGCAGGGGCAGAAGAGGGAACTTGTATTGATGAAAGTGGCACAGGCAATTTGACGGATGCCCGATTAGCCCTAGATGCAACGTTTAGTGCAAGATATACCCTAACTGGAACAATCGACCCTGATGCCACAGAGACGATTGAGAATCAGGCCAGGGTGACTCGACCGAATGATGTGGCAGATCCGGAGAATGATGATGACATTGAGGACATTGATGAGGAAACGGGAGAAAATCTGAATAATCGATTTGAAAGAGCCAATGTAACCGTCCCCTTAACCCCCGGAAATCCCCTGCTTGGGGTTGCCAAGCAATTGAACACGGTGGTGA
>CAYUEH010000875.1:0-2090 GCA_964442465.1 uncultured Laspinema sp.
CTCCCCCAATATTCCTCTTTAGAGAGAGACAGGAGGTTCCCTATTGCCGTAAGCTGAGAGTGTAGTTCGTGAAAAACGCTTATGAATATATTGATGGAAGTCTCTGCGGCTGCAGGGGCAAGCGCTAACAATTTTCCTGTAAGTTTTACCTTGGTTTATGTCGTAGGCTTTATTGCGGCAGTCACCCTGGGTTCTGTCGCCTGGTATAACTCCAAGCGTCCCCCCGGTTGGGAAGATAAAGATCGTCCCGATGTGGTCCCCAAGGTTGATAAGTAAAACTTAAGTCAATATCCCCATAATAAAATCTAAGTCAGGGCGATTTAACTAGATCGCCCTGGCATTACTCTGTCTGCTGTTTCCTCAGTCTCACCATGAAAAATCCGTCCATATCATGATGGTGGGGCCAAACGGTGATCCAGCCTTCGGGTTTGGCAAAGTGTGCCGCAGGGGAGTCGGTGGTGGGAGGGTCTATCTCCCAATCGGCATGACTGGCGAGGAATCCTTGAATCACCTCTTCATTTTCTTTGGGATGAATCGTACAGGTGGCATAGACGAGGTGACCCCCAGGTTTTACCCAGTTTGCAGTTTCTGCAAGCAATTCCCCCTGGAGTTGGGAGAGTTCCTGGATATTTTCTGGGGTTTGACGCCAACGGGCATCGGCGCGACGATGGAGGGTGCCGAGTCCGGAACAAGGGGCGTCTAAGAGTACCCAGTCAGCGGTTTGATGAAATTGGGTGAAGTTGCGACTATCGCCACTGAGGGTTTGAATGGAGTGCAGTTGGAGGCGATCGGCGTTTTCTTTAACTTTTTTGAGTCGGGAAGGGGCTTTATCACAAGCCCAAATTGTCCCCGTATCTCCCATCATCTCTGCAAGATGGGTGGTTTTTCCTCCGGGGGCGGCACAGGCATCGATCGCCACTTGTCCGGGTTTCGCTTCCAGTAATGACCCGACTAATTGGGCGCTACTGTCCTGAATTGTCCACCATCCTGCCTGATATCCCGGTAAGTTTTCAATGGCACCGGCACCACTACATAAGCGCAATGCTTGGGGTAAATAGGGCAATCTTGCAACTTGCACTCCGGCGGATTGGAAGGCGGTTTCGACTTCTTCTAAAGTGGTTTTTAAGGGATTGATGCGTAAATCTAGGGTGGGGGATTGGTTGAACCAGGTGCAGAGTTTTTCGGTTTCGGCAACTCCCAGGCGATCGCACCAATTAGCAACCATCCAATCGGGGAAACTATGCAATATTGCTAATCGGGATATTTCATCCTCGGGAAGCACTAAAGGGTCCGTATTGTCAGCTTCGGCTAATCGAATATATTGGCGCAATAAGCCATTAACAAACCCGGCAAGTCCTTTAAATTTATTGTCTTTGGTTAATTCCACTGTGGTATTGACAGCAGCAGAGGCAGGAATGGTGGAAAGATACCGCAGTTGATATAATCCGACATGGAGAATGATGCGGAGGTCATCGGGTTGATTGGCGGATTTCTTCTTAGCCAGTTGGTCGATGATAGCATCGAGGGTTCGCATTCTGCGTACACAACCATAGACTAATTCCGTGGCTAATCTGCGATCGCTGGGGATAAGAGCAGACTCTTCCTGCTGTTTGGCTTTTTGCAGCCATTTATCCAAAGCAATATCGGCAAATACACCCCGACGATGGACATCGCGGAGGGCTAAAAAGGCAATTTGGCGCGGATTAGACATTTACAGTTGAGGGTTGAGATTGCAGAAGGCAGGCACATTCTAGGGGAGCATTTCAATGTTGAAAAGAGACCTAACCCCCCAGCCCCCTTCCCTACAAGGGAAGGGGGAGAAAGCAGTTCTAATTTTTTTTTACTTAGAATGAGTCGGACTTCAAATTATAAACGGTTTTTAACCCAGTGACAGAGAAAATTTTGCAAGGATTTGTGATTTATAGGGGAGAGTCATGCTGAAAACTGTCCTAGAGGCGATTTAGGCGCGATCGCAACAGTTCGAGGTCGGCATCAATTTCTGCAAAATCTAAGTCCGGCATGGCTTCTAAATCTTGTTCTAGGTTAGCGGAAGCGAGACTGGCTTTAAACAGATCTCGTTCCGATTCTAA
>CAYUEH010000876.1:0-2085 GCA_964442465.1 uncultured Laspinema sp.
AATGCCCCAGAAAAACATTATGTCTTTCAGTATTCCACAGTTTTATAGAAAATTATCAAAAAGAAAAATTGACAAAAAATCATGCCCTTCAAGACAAATCGGGGCAACTGTTCAACAATTGCCCCGACTTCGCGCCGATTTCACTTGATCTCAGGGGTGACCCGGAAGGGTCAAACCTGGACCCCTTAACCCCGCCACTTGCGGGTAAACTCATCCAACACGGAACTATGTAGCTGCCGTTGCAACCACTCCACCGCCTCTTTTTGATGGGTTAATCCCTGATAATATTGACAGACATCCACCAAAGAAATATTGCCAGGAACCGGAACCGATGCCAACTTCCGCCATTGCCGAGAAAACTCAGCTAAGGTACTGTTGGGAATCTGACTTTGCAACCACTGTAGCGCCTGCTTTTGGTTACTCAAACTTTGATAATAATGACAAACATCCACCAAACTGATACTCGTGGATTGAGTCGCCACTTGCTGGGTTCCCGATCGCCACCACCGGGCAAACTCATGTAAAATTCCACTGGAAACCTGACCCTGCAACCAATAAATCGCTTGGTCTTGCATGGGCAATCCTTGATAAAATTTAGCCACATCCACAAAATTAATTGGAGATGACGCCGAAGCATGACCCCGCCAGCGACGGGCAAATTCCAGTAAATTTGCCTGAGAAACTTGACCCTGTAACCAATCTAATGCTTGATTTTGATGGGAAAATCCCTGATAAAATCGACAGACATCAATCAACCGAATCACCGGAGTTGGACCCGACTGAATCGGCGTCGGAGTCGGCGTTGGCGTCGGTGTTGGCGTCGGCGTTGGGGTGGGAATATAAATCGGGGGAGGCGTCGGTTGAACCGGGGTAGCAGGTTGTCGCCCGCCCACCAAGGCAGTCCAAGTCTGAATGCCCACAATCCCATCCACGGTCAAATTCATCGCCTGTTGAAATGCCATCACCGTTGAGTGCATCGTCGCACCAAATACCCCATCAACGGACCCGGGATTGAATCCTTTATCCCGCAGACAGATTTGGATATACTTCACATGAGAGCCTTTCCCTCCTTGGCGGCAGACGTTAAACCAGTTGATATCTACACCGCCATTAATTCCGCTGACTTTGCCGGTTTCTGTGTATTGCCAAAAGGTCCACCCATCCCACCCTCCGGGAACCCAGGGATTGTTCGTCTGATAGTGAGCAATCCACAGGGGATAATCGGTAAAAATTTTCGGATTGCCAATCCGTTCCCAAAAACTGGGAAAAGTGTAAATAATCGGGCGACGCTTGGTTTCTTTCTCGACAATTTCCACCCAAGTTGTAATATCCCGAATAATCGCACTTGCGCCGACCCCATCGGTGGATTCAATATCCAGAACTGGAGGCAAATCATCCGGTTCCAAGTTCACGGTTTTGAGGAAAATATCCGCTTGGGCTCGGGGGTCTCTTTTGGCACGATAGAAGTGGTAAGCACCCCGAGGCAACCCAACTGATTTCATCGCGGCCCAATTACTGCGATAGGAATCGGCCACAAACGTAGCGCCTTCGGTTGCTTTAGTAAAGGCAAACCCCATGCCATCGCGAACCACGGAATTCCAATTTACGGGGTCTTGCCAATCGGAAACGTCGATACCTTTTGCACACATAATGGTAGATTTTGTTGAAAGAGTGAGGAACTGATTGTCGCCGGACCCTCATCCCCCAGCCCCTTCTCCCAAGGGGGGAGAAGGGGGGCTAGAAGTCCCTCTCCCCCAGGGAGAGGGATTTAGGGTGAGGGCCGATTAAGGTGAGAGATACCCGCCTTTGTTTCGGCTAAACTTCTCAAGAAAGTGGCCGGATCTTTGATACAATGAAGAGGCAATTCCTCGGGTGGTAGCCCCTGCACGAGGGCCGATCGCAGCTTGATGTGCAGGAGGGAAAACTTAGAAGGAAAAAGCCCATGCTTCTCCTGCCAGTCCCGGAAAATGCCCCCTGGTAGTGATAGCTAAACTATACGGAGGGTGAGGCGTTGAATCGGGAAAGGGTCAGGATTTACTTGAACTGCAATCGATGACTTTTATCCCATCCCGTGCCATAGTAATT
>CAYUEH010000877.1:0-2078 GCA_964442465.1 uncultured Laspinema sp.
CCCACACCTGCCTATAATCTAGGGGAGGAATTGCGACTAGCACCCAAGCTGGCCGATCGCCCAACAACTCAACACAGCAGGAGAACAGAATGTCTGTAGTTATCGTAACAGGATCCGGCGGATTGATTGGTTCCGAGGCCGCCCTGTTCTATGGAAAAGCCGGTTACAAAGTCATCGGTATTGACAATGATATGCGTCAATACTTCTTTGGACAGGAAGCCTCCACCAGTTGGAACCGCGAACGAATCAGCAAAGAACTCGGGGATCTGTACGAACATAACGAAGTTGATATCCGCAATCCCGAGGCCATTAATGCGATTTTTTCTAAGTACAAATCCGATATCGCCCTGATTGTCCATACCGCAGCGCAACCCTCCCATGATTGGGCGGCAAAGGAACCCTTTACGGATTTCTCGATTAATGCCAATGGGACCCTGGTTTTGCTAGAGGCAACCCGGGAGTTTTGTCCCGAGGCGGTGTTTGCCCATTGTTCCACTAATAAGGTGTATGGCGATCGCCCCAATACGTTACCCCTCATCGAACAGGAAACCCGTTGGGAACTGGACCCCTCTCACCCCTACCAAAACGGGATCCCGGAAGAGATGAGCATTGACCAAAGTATGCATTCTCTGTTTGGGGCCTCGAAAGCTGCTGGGGATCTGTTGGTCCAAGAGTATGGGCGCTACTTTAACATCAAAAGTGCCGTGTTTCGCGGTGGGGTCCTCAGTGGACCGCAACATTCCGGGGCTCAATTGCATGGGTTCCCCTCTTATTTGATGAGATGCGCCATGACGGGAACCCATTACACCGTGATCGGCTATAAAGGCAAACAAGTCCGGGACGTCATCCACTGCACTGATGTCATCCTGGCGATGGACACCTTTTTCAAAACCCCTCGGATTGCTGAAGTGTACAACCTGGGTGGGGGTCGCGAGAGTAATACCTCGGTTCTGGAAGGGATCCAAATGTGTGAGGAGATTACCGGCAAGAAGATGGAAACCAGCTACACTGAGACCAACCGCATGGGGGATCATATCTGGTACATCAGCGATTTAAGTAAGTTTAAATCCCACTATCCGGAGTGGAAATTAAGCTATCCTAGTGTCAGAGATATTTTTCAGGAAATCTATGACTTTAACAAGTCTCGTTGGGGGAGTTAAGTTCCGGAATACTCGGGACTGCCTAGGTGAAAATTGAGAAAATATTTCCAGGGTCTTCTACTACAAAAATTAGCAATTAGCCTCAGCGCTAATTGCTATTGATTAAAACTTACCGATTTCTTAATAGAGGTGATTGGGGTGATTAATCGAGGGAAATACTCCGTACTTGGGGTAGAAATATCAGCCATTGATTATGACTATGGTGTGGAAGCGATTATTAATGCAGCAAAGGCGCGATCGCCTCTAGCCATGACAGCTTTGGCGGTTCATGGCGTGATGACAGGCTTTTCTGATCCCGTTCATCGTCGCCGCTTAAACGCATTCGACTTGGTAACTCCTGATGGACAGCCGGTTCGCTGGGCGCTCAACTGGATTCACGGGATTAAACTGCCCGATCGCGTCTATGGTCCCACCTTAACTTTAAAAGTCTTAGAAGCGGCTGCAATAGAAGGATTGCCAGTCTATTTTTACGGCAGCAAACAGGAAACCTTGGACCTTTTATTAGAAAAGTTACAAGTTAAGTTTCCCGGGTTAAAAGTCGTGGGTGCAGAACCCTCTAAATTTCGCCGGTTAAGTCGCGAAGAAAAAGAGGAAGTGGTTAATCGGATCAAAAATAGCGGTGCAACCATTACTTTTGTTGGGTTAGGTTGTCCTCGTCAAGAAGTCTGGGTGTATGAATATCGCAATCATTTACCCATGCCATTGATGGCAGTCGGTGCAGCGTTTGATTTTCATGCGGGGACGGTATCTCAGGCACCGCCTTGGATGCAGAAACGGGGATTGGAATGGTTCTACCGATTGACTCAGGAACCGGGACGGTTGTGGAAGCGCTATTTGTTACTGAATCCGATGTATTTGACCTTTACGTTTTTACAAATGTTATCCATTTCTAAGCAGCCGGTTTTGAAGCCCACGGGA
>CAYUEH010000878.1:0-2077 GCA_964442465.1 uncultured Laspinema sp.
TAATCGCTCTTCTAATGTAGAGGCGATTCGTGAATCGCCTCTACATTAGAAGAGTGAATTCTCAAAAACGGATCTAACCGGGTAGCCGAGTCCTCTGGATGGGGGATAGCATCCGGTATCCATCTCGTTGAGAGAAGACTGTACCGGCGTTGTTGCACCCTGAGCTTAAGGTTCGGAATCTTTTTGCTGTAAATTTTCTAACTCAGACCGCAACGCTGCAATTTGGGCGGTTAAGTCTTGTAAATCTTGGTAGACTTCCGGATTGGCTGCCGAAGTAGGGGGAGATGACGGAGGCTCAGAACTTGGTCCCGGGGGAGTTTCAGAGGATGGGGATTCAGAAGGCGATCGCTGATGATCGATTAGGGTATCCACAAAATTGCGGGCTTCCCGTTCAGTCAGTTCTCCTTTTTCCGCCCATTTTTTGGTCAAATCGCTGACATCTAATTTTAAATCCGCCAGATTTTCTTCTCGTTTTTGGGCGTCTTGAATGCTTTCGAGTAGGGAAGCCGTCGCGCCTACCCCAACTCGAAATCCGGTTTGTAAAAAGTCCATAACGTTATCGGGGTTCATCGTCTATGTTCTTCCGTGTTGTAGAAGTATTTTTAGTGTAACGACCTACAAGAGATCAGAAACCGGGTTTTTGACCGGGATTGGGGGTTACAGGGCAAGGATTTTGTAAAAAACCCGGGGGTCTTCTCTTGAGGGGACCGGCGTCCTCAAGCAACAGTCAAGCCGCTTTCAGTGCAGGGGGTCGGTGTTGTTCAACTCTGGGGCATCACTACTGGAACCGCTTAAAACTAAGTTATCCCGGTGGATTACCGTGTCGGCAACAATATAACCTAAAATTTCGGGAATTTCATCAGATTTTCGTCCGCGAATGCGATCGAGTTCGTCACTGCTATAGTTAACCAGTCCCCGGGCAATTTCCCGACCCGAGCGATCGCACAGTTGCACCGCATCCGACGGCTCAAATTCTCCGAACACCTCCAGGATGCCTGCGGCTAACAGAGACTTTCCCCCTTGACAGATGGCTCGGACGGCCCCTTCATCTACATAAAGTTTACCGGAAGGAATGACCGCATTGGCCAGCCAGCGCTTGCGGGCGTTACTGGTGCTCTTTTGCGGGGCAAAATGGGTGCCGATCGCCTCCCCCTGCAAAATCTTCTCCAAGTTACGCGGGGATTGAGACGAGGTAATCACCGTGCGGACTCCGGCACCGGTGGCAATGCGGGCCGCCTCAATTTTCGTCATCATTCCCCCGGTTCCCCAATTGGTGCCACTGCCTCCGGTTTCCACCTGTAACTGCCGCAACTCATCAAGATGTTGAACCAGGGTAATCGGTTGAGCGTCGGGATGGCTGCGGGGGTCGGCGGAGTAGAGGAGATCGACATCGGTCATCAGAAACAGCCATTCCGCTTCGACTAAGCTGGCAACCATTGCCGAGAGGGTATCATTGTCGCCGAATTTGAGTTCTTCCGTGGCTACGGTATCATTTTCGTTGACAATCGGGATGACTCCGAGGCGGAGTAGTTCTTGAAAGGTGTTATAGGCGTTGACGTAGCGACTGCGTTGGACTAAATCGCTGCGGGTGAGGAGGACTTGGGCGATCGGCTGTTGCAGGGTGGTAAACAGGTCATCATAAACCCGCATTAAGCGGCCCTGACCGACGGCTGCCACCGCCTGTTTGAGGGCAATGGTGCGGGGACGCTCTTTTAATCCCAGACGAGCACAGCCGACCCCGACGGCACCGGAGGAGACTAAGATCACGCGGTGCCCTTGGTGACGGAGGGCGCTGAGGGTTTCAATCAGGGCGGCAATGGTGGCGATCGCCAGGTTGCCAGTGCTCTCCTGGGTGAGACTAGAGGTGCCAATTTTGACGACTAGGGTTTGCAGGTTCATAAAAAAAGCGCGATCGTGGGGGATGAAAAGTCCGGGTTACCCTCGGATGACCGGATCCCATTGTAAAGCGCCGGCCTTGATTTCGGTGAAGGCAGGCGCTTGGTTTTTATCAAAGTGAATTAGGGGTTTGCATAAAAAAAAATTCTGCATTAGAAGTTGGCTAGAATTATTCAAGCCC
>CAYUEH010000879.1:0-2070 GCA_964442465.1 uncultured Laspinema sp.
TCCGGTTGGTAAAAGTATTAAACGTAGGGTGGGCACTGCCCACCTTTCCCTACGGTGGGCAGTGCCCACCCTACAATTGCTTGAACTGGCTCGTTTTTAAAGACCTATCACAACCGGATTGGGTATTATCCCATGTTTAGGAAACTACCTATCCGGGTCAGACACCAGTAGGGTGGGCACTGCCCACCTTTCCCTACGGTGGGCAGTGCCCACCCTACTACTCTACTCTGATGCTCCCATCCCTATGCCTGATGATGGCTGGCAAATCTCTCCATCGGCTGATGTTTTCTGTCTTTAGGGGGTTTTTTTGAGTTAGAAAGCCCGATTCTTGAAGATGAAAACCTGATTGGGCAAGGGTTTTGAGACCGATTCCTCTCAAGCGATACCCGTTATGTCCTCCCGATCGCCGGACAAACTCACCCCTTCCCCCCCTTGTCAATGGTTCCACACAATCAGACACTTAACTTGTAAAAGAGCAGCCGTCAGCCATCAGCGATCGGCTATGCTTGCACCCAGGTGCAAGTACCGAGTCCCCTGGTTTTGCTTTTGACAGCTCCGCTTTCTGTTAAGACTGGCCGAGCTATTCAAGGCGAACGACTCGGAGGCGACCGGCTGAGTGCTCACGGCTGACCGCGTGACGCTGTTGAGAGGTTTTTCGTGAAAAAAGTCTTAGCCATTATTCTTGGAGGAGGCGCTGGCACCCGTCTCTACCCATTAACCAAGATGCGGGCCAAACCAGCCGTGCCACTGGCCGGGAAATATCGCCTGATCGATATTCCCGTGAGTAATTGTATTAACTCTGACATTCTCAAAATCTACGTTCTAACTCAGTTCAATTCGGCCTCTTTAAACCGCCACCTCGTTCGCGCCTACAATTTCTCTGGCTTTACCGAGGGATTTGTAGAGGTCCTCGCGGCCCAGCAAACTGCGGAAAATCCAACGAGTTGGTTCCAGGGGACTGCCGATGCGGTTCGCAAATATCTGTGGCTGTTTGAAGAATGGGATATTGATGAATATTTGATTTTGTCCGGGGACCATCTCTATCGCATGGACTATCGCGACTTTTTGCGACGCCATCGCGAAACCAATGCGGATATTACCCTTTCGGTACTGCCCATTGATGAGAAACGGGCTTCAGATTTTGGTCTGATGAAAATTGATGACAATGGCCGGGTGGTTTCCTTTAGCGAAAAGCCAAAAGGAGATGCTCTACGCCAAATGGCGGTGGATACAACTACTTTGGGCTTAACCCCAGAAGAAGCTCAAAAAACGCCTTACATTGCCTCTATGGGGATTTATGTCTTTAATAAAGAGGTAATGGCGAAGCTCCTGCGCGAATCTCCCGATCGCACGGATTTTGGTAAGGAAATTATTCCCGCTTCGGCAAGCGAGTATAATGTTCAGGCATACTTGTTTAAAGGGTACTGGGAAGATATCGGAACGATGGAATCGTTCTACGATGCTAATTTGGCCTTAACCAAGCAACCTCACCCACCCTTTAGCTTCTATGATGAAAAAGCGCCGATTTACACTCGTCCCCGGTATTTGCCGCCGACTAAGTTGTTAGATGCTCATGTCACAGAGTCGATTATTGGGGAAGGATGTATTCTCAAGGAATGTCGGATTGAACATTCGGTTTTAGGGGTGCGATCGCGCATTGAAGCGGGCTGTTTAATTCAAGATAGCCTGATTATGGGTTCTGACTTCTACGAACCCTTTGCTGAACGCCAATCCGGTTTGCAAAAAGGCGGAGTTCCCTTGGGGATTGGCTCTAATACGACGATTCGTCGGGCGATCATTGATAAAAATGCTCGCATCGGTCGCGATGTCCAAATTATCAATAAAGACCATGTGGAAGAAGCCAATCGCGAAAGTGATGGGTTCTATATCCGCAATGGAATTGTGGTAGTTCTGAAAAATGCCATCATTACTGATGGAACGGTGATTTAAAGGGATTTAATTATCCCGATTTTATTTGAGCAGGAATGGCCTAATAACCCACCATTCCTGCTCAAATCCAACAAGTTATCTTCTTCATGTTCGTAGTAACGACTTCAGTCGTTATCTTCT
>CAYUEH010000880.1:0-2063 GCA_964442465.1 uncultured Laspinema sp.
TCCCAAACCCTTGCCGGGGCGATCGCCGGGGGAATCTGCGGTGCATGGCCGATTGTGGATGGCACCCGTTTCCTGTCTAATAGTTTCGCTTTGCTGGGATGGATGGGTTTAAGTATTTTAACAGGGATCGTTGCTGGTGCGGTTTTCGATGAAGTAGAACATGGCAAACTCTCCCCGTTGCCAGCGAAAGTTAAATTCAAAATCAGCAATGTTTCGACTTATTTTGCCGGGGGAATTGCTCTGCTGACGGTGGGATTAGGAATTAGCCTAGGGTTTGCTTTGAATGGGGGAATTTTCTCTCATTATTGGGTGAGTTTGTTAATTGGAGCAACTGCGATTCCGTTAGGGAAAATGGTTTATCCTCATTGGGTGCGATCGCGTCAAGTGCGGGAGTATCATGAATCGAAAGCCCAACGGATTCAACCTTAATATTTCAGTTAAAGAGTACAGGAAAGGCCCTGTACTCTTTTTTTCGAGGACTTACAATCCTAATAAATTGCATTTGTTCAGAAAAAGCAACCTAAACATGGCATCTAAAATGTCAAATCTTGACAAAAATAAATTAATTTGATAAAATCCCGGTGATCATGAGGGCGAGACGCAACTTTAAGTTAAGGTTCAGCCTGCTTAGTTTATAAATATGAGGGGGAGTGCAGAGGAATGTCAAATTTATTTAGAATGATGGCCGATTTAGCCCAACACCCGGATAAATTGGAAGAATTTACAAATGATCCGAATGCGGTGATGGATGAGTATCAATTGACCGAAGAGCAAAAACAGTTGCTCACCAGTGGCAATCAAGAAGACTTCATCCGCGCCATTATGGACGAACATAATCAGCAATTCGGGCCTTTTGGGGGTAGTTGTCTCTAATACCTTCTGTTTCCTTCAGGGATAGATTAAGTCGATTCAACCAGCAACAAGGGCAATGCCTACCAGCCTGGAAAAAGGGTTAGGGGTGAATTCATCCCTAATCCATTCCCTTGGATAGGGGAAGGGTCACACGAACGGTTCACTTGACTGATTTTCCTTACCGCAAAAAAAATATGGCAACCGATGTTATTTTTGAACCTTTAAACTTTCGCAATTTAACCGTTAAAAACCGAATTTTTCGCTCCAATACCTACGGAAACTTTAACGATCCTGATGGCATTGGCACTTCAGAACGAATCGCCTGGGAAGAAAAATTTGCCCGGGGCGGTGTTGGAGCCATTCTCTCTTCAGTCGTGCCGGTTGCCAACACCGGGAGAATGGCTCCCAACTGTCCTACCCTGCATGAGGACGATCGCATTCCGTTTTGGCGAAAAGTAGCAGAAACAGTGCATCACTATGACTGTAAATATATCGTTCAACTCAGCTATGGTGGGAGCCATCTCGGTTTGCTCAGTTCTCAGCTCACCCCGGATGGAATTCAAGACATTATTCAAGACTTTGCAGATGCAGCGCGGCGATCGCGAGAAGCGGGACTCGATGGGGTGGAAATTGATGCCACCAGTGGGGGCACCGGACAGTTTATCTCGGATTTGACCGAGAGTCGCACTAAGCCTCCAGTGAATCTAATCGCTCAGTTTTTGCGAGGGGATGTTAACCCGCGCACCGATGAGTATGGGCAGTCTTTAGAAAATCGCTGCCGTTTTTTAATGGAAGTGGTGAAAGCGATCCGGCAACAGGTGGGTGATGATTTTCACCTCCAAATTAAAATTGAGGGGGGTGAGAATTTAGAGGAAGATATCCAGATTGCTCAAAATTTGGAAATCGCTGGTGCAGATGCCCTCCATGCCGGGAGCAAAGTTCCTCAATCTCAACCGTCCTTCACTGATTTTCCTTTAAATATTCAGGGGCCACATATCAACGCCACCCAACGCCTTAAACAAGCGGTGAATATTCCGGTATTATGTACAGGTGGGTTCCAAACCGCCAGCTATATCCGCCACGCCATCGCTGGGGGCCATTGCGATGGGGTGACCATTGCCCGGGCTTTAATTGCAAATAGCGATTTAGTTAACCGATTTGCCCAAGGTGACGATAGCCCCGAACGGCCCTGCTCTTACTGTGAAAAATGC
>CAYUEH010000881.1:0-2059 GCA_964442465.1 uncultured Laspinema sp.
GGACAACCGGAACACCCCGGTGCTGGAGGTAAGCATCGAGGACGGGCGCAACCTGGCCAGACCATTGCCGATATTCCTCAGAATCCAAGATGTCGGGTTTGGATTGAGTGGTTGATGCTGGGGACAACTCCGGTTCAGTTGATGTCGGGTTTTGTCGGGGAACTGGGCGATCGCTTTGAGTTGGTTCTGACTCTTTAGGGGATAACTCCGGTTCAGTTGACGTGGGGTTTTGTTCGATTTCTTGGCGATCGCCTGGAGTCGGTTCAGTTGATGTAGGTTTTTGTCGGGTTCTTCGGCGATCGCTTGGCTGAGAAAAAGAGGCCCGCTGATACCATTGGTCTTTTAAATACAGCTTGAGAACCGGGTTGTCATACTCCGGCTGATAAGAGACGCCCCGGCGCTGCTGTAATCCGAGTACCGTATAGGCGCGACCCAACGAACTTCCCGCAGCAGCAACCGAGCCAAGTTGGTAAGAAATTGCCAGCCCTCCATTGGAAGCAGGCTGAATCCGAACGTTCACCCCATCCGCTCGCAGCCGTCTCACCAACTCCGGTAACCTGGGTCGGTCCTGGCAAAATTTATCAATCCGGTCTTGCAGTTCAGTCAGGATAATCGGGTCGGCGGGTGTTGAGCGCTTTCCTTCGGCGTACTCGCGGTTTTGGCGACGGACTCTTCTGATTTGGCCGGTGGAGGGATTGCGGCGATCCGTTTCCCAGACTGAGGGGACGCGCTCCAACTCAAACTCTTCACTCAGTTCCCGGTGGGCTGCCTGAGAACGATACCAGTCATTGAAGCTGCTGACCGTGCGAGTGCCATCTATCGTCACCCGATTCACCACCAAATGAAAATGGTCCCGGTCTTCGCCGTTCTCGGTTTTGGTGTCGGTATGCCGGACCAACAACCACTGACAATTTTCGTGGCCCATGCGTTGACAGAACTTTTGGGCATACCGATAGGCAGTCTCGTCCGCCATCGGCTGATTGGGATGGGGGCTAAAGCTGTAGTGCGCGACAGGGTATTCTGTGCGGCGTCGTTTGGCGGCAACCCGCGTGAATTGAGCAGCCCATTGGCTGGAATGTTCTCCCGAAAGCTGACTTGCCCCAATATATTTGGCCCCAGGCTTGTCTAGGACATAGCTGAGGAGGCCCGTGAAATTATTTCCTTTAGTAACTTTCCCAATCATAATGCTTAGGATTGTTGACCCTGTTTTTCAGTTTAAAAATTGGCAGGGCTGGAGCACTCTAACTTGGGAAAGATTTTCAGGACTTTTTATGGAGGTGCAGAATTTCCTTGAGAACTGTTATCACTACAATTGTTCCGACGCCACTTTTAGAAACCTCTGCCTAATTGTGGGAACATCACTAAAAATGGGGTGATGATTTAATCCAGGAATAGTGGGGAATTGAGGCGTAGCATTTCTGGGAAAAATCGTCAAATCAGCCGAGAATTGCTGCTATAGGGTTGGTCAAGGTGCGGGGGGAATCGATAGTACCCTAAAAAATCTGTGGACACAATGACATACCATTGCTCTGCCAGGGGATAATAAGAAAACCGTGGGCCAAGCGTGGGCCAAAATCGGATAACCGGGTCAGGGCGGGATAGGCAAGATTTGGCCAAAAAACTCCCTCTCTGAGAGGGTTTTTTTTAGCAAATAGCAACATCTGTAACCTGGTTTGTATCCACAGCAATTGTAATAAACTTTAATATTTGTGTCTACAGTGTGCCTACGTTGTTGGGACAAAGGGGACGACAACTTCAGGGAAAATCAGCAAAATCCCTCTCTAGGAGGGAAACTTGTTGTCTATTAGTAATCAAACAATATCAGCATTGAAACGGCAGTTTGAGGTTGAGTCAGGAGCAGGGAGTTGTTTTGGTTGGACTAAAAATAATTCAAAGTGGGTTGAGAGAAACCGTGGTTACAGTAGATTCCCTCATCCAAACCGGGGGTGCGCTTGATAACCTGGGATTCCCTCATCCAAACCGGGGGTGCGCTCGATAACCTGGGATTCCTTAATCCAAACCAGGGATGCGCTCGGCAACTATCGATTCCCTCATTCAG
>CAYUEH010000882.1:0-2052 GCA_964442465.1 uncultured Laspinema sp.
CCCCCTTTCAAAGGGGGGTAGGGGGGATGGAGAGGGGGTGGGGGCCGCCATCGTCCAGGGGCAAACGGCACGCAAGACTGGCTATATCTGCATTTATAACTTGATGAACGATTCCATCTTGAAAGCTGAATTAAGAGGCGATCGGTGTCATAGATGGTTTTCCATACTTTTGCTGGTCTTCCGAGGACCGGACTTTATGTTCTGCCGTCACGGTTTCCAGAAACCAATCGATGGTTTCTTGCTTAACCCATCCTTTGAGAACGGCAATTTCTCCAAACTTCATGCCAGTTTGATGTTGATAATTTAAAATGCGGGTGATTTGGTCATCATTTAACAAGGCCGCATTTTTAAGATACTGTCCTAACGGTTGCTGAGGATGAGCGGCTTCTAAATGCGGTAACTGTTCGGCAAAAAAGTCAACGGTTTCCGGTTTAACCCAACCCCGGCGGGCGAGTAAGTCTCCAAACCGCAAATGCCGCTGATAGGCTTGCTCTTGCAAAATCTCTTCCACTTGTTCTGAGGAAATTAAGCCAGCTCTTTTGAGTAACTGACCGATGGGACTTTTGTATTGGTATAGATTCAACTTTTGTTGAAACACTAACCAGAAAAAGGGGAGGTCTTCTACTAAATACCGTTTCCACAGCCGTTTCGGTTCAGACATCAGTCGAAATGCCCACTCCACCCCATATTTGCTCATCCATTGTGGGGATCTCGGACGGTTCCCCGCTTCAAAATCTAGGGTGGCGCCAATTGCCATGAAGACTTTGATATTCGGCAACTGATTTTTATATTTGTAAATCCATTTTTCCTGTTTGGGCGCGCCGACTCCCACGGCTAAAACCGTGGCCCCGGATTCATTGATCATCTCAATAATTTTTTGACACTCGGCTTGATTTTTCTCGAACCCGTAGGAAGGGGAGTAACAACCGATTACTATCTCGCGGCCTAACTTAGCGTTAATATTTTTCTGAGCTTTTTGAGCGACTCCCTCAGCGGCCCCGAGGAGAAAAATTTTAGTGTCTGGGTCTTCTTTGAAATAGTTATAAAAAGCTGGGAACAAGTCAGAACCAGAAATTTTTTCTCGAATCGGACTGCCTAGCCAATTGGAGACGATTTTTAAAATCTGACTATCACAAACCCGATAATCTGCCTCTTGATAGATGTGATGAAACTCCGGGTCCTTTTGCAGTTTTATTAAATGATCGACATTGGGGGTGACCACAACCCCGCCTTTCTCCTTCAGGAGAAGAAGTAACTCGTTTTGGGTTAAGTTATCGAGGGTTACATTTAATATGTTAATTTTGTTCATTTGACCAACCTTTGAAATAAGAAATGTGGACAATTTTTGTGTTGACCGGATTTTTGACGAGATTTCTAAAAATTTATGTTCATCTTCCCCAGTCGGTGAACTCACCCCTTAGCCCAACTGAAGGCGGCTGGGACCGGATTTAGAAGAACTTAATCATTCTGACCCACTTTTAAGCGGCAATCCTCGGGTTCTTCTACCCTGAGTAGGTGGTGTAACTTCAGACCATCGCGAGCGATCGCCTAGAGATGGAATCGGAGAGATTGAAATACAGGTCCTGGCTCCAGTCAGCAAGAACAGCATTTTTTAGTTCAGTTTCCTGGTTACTAATCAGAGGAGTTGAACAGACGATTTATCCGTTGTTCCTTATTAAGTTTATTTTTTCATGGGATTAGCCCAAAGTACATCTGTCTCCATGAATACACTGAATTAGATTTGGATGTCATTAAATGAGTTTTATTGAAAATTATCATCCTATTGGCATAAAGATTTTACTTTTTTTTGACCCTCTATAGTTTTCATCTCTCTCTAGGTAGATATTTGAAGCTACAACATATATAAATCAAATTTAAACTCATCATATAAATTAGCTTGGATTATCAAAGTCGGTCCCCTGAGTTAAAGGGGTTATCCTCACCGTTCCCTCACTTGAATGTGGAATTTACTGAAATAGACCTCTTGCAAAATTCTTTAAAGCCCCCCAGGAATAAATGTTTATTCCTCTGGCTTCCCCCGTTAAATAAACA
>CAYUEH010000883.1:0-2046 GCA_964442465.1 uncultured Laspinema sp.
TTAAACAAAAACTGCTAAAATTAGTCAGTCCCAAAGATGATTTAATTCATAGCACTCATTAACATCATGGGTATTAGATACCTCACCCTGCATCCCATGAGAAAACCCATCATCGGCATCATGGGTCCCGGTTCTAAGGCGACAGAACCCGACCTAGCAAACGCTTATCAACTCGGAAAACTGATTGCCGAACAGGGGTGGATTTTATTAACGGGCGGCAGAAAAGCCGGAGTCATGGATGCCGCCAGTCAAGGGGCAAAATCCGCTCATGGATTAACCCTCGGCATTCTCCCCGGAGAAGATAAAACCGGCATATCCGATGCCATTGATATCGCCATCCTCACCGGCATTGGTAGCGCCCGAAATAATATTAATGCTCTCACCAGCGATGTGGTAATTGCCTGCGGAATGGGAACCGGGACTGCTTCAGAAATTGCTTTAGCATTGAAGGCGGGTAAACAAGTTATATTGTTAAATGATAGCCGAGAAAGTCATCAGTTTTTTAGCAGTTTATCGCCGGATCAAGTGATAATTGTGCAGAGTGCAGAGGAGACTATATCCCGAGTTAGAGACATTTTATCGCGTCAGGACTGCTAAACTAGAGAAAAATTTAGCAACTGCCATTACGCACCATGGAGTAATAGAGGGCGATTTAACCGATCGCATCCAAATCAATCCCCAACGCCGCCAGTTGTTCGGGAGAGAGCGATCGCAGTTTCTCCTGCAACTCTTGCCGCTTTTGCCTTTCCAATTCCTTTTCTTGTCGTTCTTTCTGCGCTTCTTCCTGACCGATAAGCAACAAATTCCCCTCTAAATCCCACCAGCGCAACCATTTTTGGGTTTGATTTTGATAGGTTCCTTCCCAAACTCCTAACTCCACTTGCATGGGCGGAATCGGATAATGGCCGCGATCGTTTGGTGTCATTTGGTGATAGAATCCATCAACGTGATGATACACCTCCAAACTGCTATCTCGGATCGAAAAAATTCCATAATAAGGGGCGCGAATAATCTGCTCGTACACCCAGAACTTACCGGGTTTTGTCACCTCTCCCTCGTCACTCCGATATAAGGGAGTTCTGTCGCGTTCCTCACTGCCATCTCCGGACGCAAATTCTAACACAATTCTCGGCGCAATATGTTCTCGCCAAATCACATAAGAACGCCGATACTGTCCCTGCAATTTTGGGGGAACATTGCCCACGTAAAACCAATCAGGAGCCTCTGCACCCTTTTCTGGGGGTTCGGTTTCGCGCCAATAAATCCCGCAATCTTGACCGATGCAATAATATCCATCGGGATGCAGGCGTTGTAAGGTGGAAGTTAGGGAGTCCGTAAGCAGCAGACTTTGGGGATGTTCTTGAAAATTCTTCACAAACGTACCATCAGATTCAGGTAATTGGGTGTGATCTGGAAAAAACGGTGGTAAATCGGTTTCGGGTACTGTTTCAGTCATAAGATTTTTTCATAAATTTGTGTTAATTTTGATTATAACTCATACAAATTTACTAACGGGAGAATCAGTATTCAATGATGTCACCCCCTTGAAATTTTCGCCATTCTGTATCTTGTTCGTAATGCTCGACCATTGCCTCAGCTTGTGCTGCCAAAATGCGGCGACGTTGCTCTAAGGGCAATTGCATAAAAGCACTAGGTTTAGCCCTCTCTTCCCTGCGATCGCTCAATGCTGCCAACGGTTTGGCCTGAATTTCCTCCATTCTATCCCCCAGGGTTGACAAAAGCGATCGCTGAGAAGGAACGCCTCGGACAAAGTTGCAGTTAAGGCGATCGCTCTTGGAAACCTGCGATCGCCTTTATCCAATTTTTACTCTCGTTCAGCCGAAACTGTCTAAGACTTAGACTCTCCTTGTGCTGCCTGCCGAACGATTTCCACATCCAAACCTAACGCGGTGGCAATTTGTTCCACACTTAAACCGATCGCCAACAACCCCGGTACGGATTCTAGCTTACCCTCCGCTTTCGCTTGCTGGTAAAATCTCGTCTGTTTTAAATCCTCTAATCCAAACATCGCTTCTAACTCCTCTG
>CAYUEH010000884.1:0-2044 GCA_964442465.1 uncultured Laspinema sp.
ACTTCAGCCAAACTGAACTGGTTGACTTCACTAGCTATTTGCGATTGCAAGACGACTTGTAATAATAAATCGCCTAATTCTTCGGCAATGGCTTGTTGGTCCCCACTTTTAATCGCATCGACCACTTCGTAGGCTTCTTCGATAATGTAAGGGATTAAACTTTCGGGGGTTTGGGCTAAATCCCAGGGACATCCCCCTTCAGGCGATCGCAACTGTGCCACCACCTGGATTAACTTGGACAAGGCGGGTAAGGCGGCGGAATCAGAAGGGGTTGAGTTGGCAAATTCAGGATTTGACATTTAGGGTGATACCTGGGTTACTACAAGAAACTTATATAACAAAAAATCCCCAAAATTTAGCCAACTGGCACTTTTTCAGACTCGGATAAAAAGGCTAAAATAATTTTACTGGGGGGAATACCTTGATTCGTCAAATCTTCTGTAATGCTGCGCTCCATTCCATCATATTCAATATAAACTTTTCCATTTTTTAAAGTCAAATAAATTAAATTTCCTCTCACCCGACGTCCTCTATCCCAACCGAATTGCATCAGGGCATAGTGGTCTCTAGTTTCATCAAAAACCGGATCTAATCGGATGTCTCCGTGAGAGGGCTTTAATTGAGCGTAACCCAGAATCACCTGTTTTACAATGTCTCGATAGGTCTGGCTGGTATCCATTGTTTTACCTCGGCTTCTTGGATATCTACAATAATTAATTTGAGAGAAAGTTTGGAGATAACTAGCTCACCAATTGGTTCCCTAAATATATCCAAATAAGTTATTTCAGGAATCGCCAAATAAATCATCCGGTCTGGATCGACCTCCTGGAGCAATAACCGATAAAGAATATATTGACCAATAGCTTGCTCTAAATCGGCGAGCGCAGAGGGGTTGCGAAAGGCTTTAATTTCGATAGCAATCCGCTGATTGTGCTGTTCAGCACCAATGAATTGTCCTGGGACTGGAGCATTCATTAAGGATTCCGTGGCAGCTAGATCGACAAACAAAAACCGTTCACCGTATGAAATGATATAAGGATCGTCAGTGATTTGCCAACCTTCTTTGATGAGGGCTTGTTTGACACTGTTATGGATAGAATCTCTTGTGGGCATCGTCTCCAGTGTATTTAAAACTGGGCTTAAACTTAAGATTTGCGCTTGGTGGAGGCTTTTTGGGGACGACGGGTGCCCGAGGAGGTGTGACGCTTGATGCGTTTTTTGGTGGGAGTTCGGGGTTTTTTGCCCGGATTAAAAATAGCAGACCATCCGTATTTTTTGAATCGCTTGTAAGCGGATCCGATCCAATCACTGAGGGAATGACTCATGGCCCCCAGTTCTAATCCGAGGAAGAGGGCGACTCCTTCCATTGGGTGCTGTTTGAGGGTGCGGGCGATCGCCGCTGATGCCAGGGGAGGATTCCAAGTAAACAGTCCCAGGGAATCCCCCACGAGGACGACTCCAAAGGCGATCGCCCCAATCCAAATCCCCAAATAGAGGATCCGCAACGCCGTTCCCACCACGGGACCATGAGACAAAAATGAACGATGGTGTAAACTCTGTTGATAAGGCAGCCAGATCCATCGCAACCACCCCCAGCGCTGAAACTGCTGAGAATAGATATCCAAATCCGGGCCAAACATCAGACCACTAAACAAAAACCCACCGGCAACAATCAGCGTCAGACTGCTACTGCGGGTCTGTGCATAAGTCCCTCCTGCCACCAAGGGTAAGCTCCACAAAGTAATTTCGTCATGAGTTCGACCAGATGGCATGAAATTTCCAAAAACTGTGTTATGATGTGATCCGTCGGGAAAAAAAGGGCGTTTAGCTCAGTGGTAGAGCGCCTGCCTTACAAGCAGGATGTCACTGGTTCGAATCCAGTATCGCCCATTGTGAAATGTTATGAAACCAAAGGCAACCCTCGGGGCGATCGCTTGGTTCATGGCTCAGGGTTATGATAAACTCGCGAGGAATGAGTTTTGGGTTAGTCCATGACCTATTGCCTCAGAATTGCAGATATCCCCACCAATGAGCGTCCCCGAGA
>CAYUEH010000885.1:0-2043 GCA_964442465.1 uncultured Laspinema sp.
TTATGACGCTTCTTTATCCCCAACGACAACGCGAGTTACAGAAACTGCTGCAAAAATTAGGACTTCCTGACGGGATTTCAATCCGTTGGGACTTGTTAGAATTGGCCTTGACTCATCCGAGTGTTTCCGGGGAAGCGAACTATGAACAGTTAGAGTTTACCGGAGATGCGGTTGTTCGGTTAGCGGCGGCGGAATTACTGATGGAACTGTATCCCCAGGAAAAGGTGGGGGAGTTGGCGACGATTCGTTCGGTTTTGGTGAGCGATCGCACCTTAGCGGAAATTGCCGAAGGATACGGACTGGAGCGCTATCTGCTCGTTTCCGCCAGTGCTGCTGGAGATATTACGGGCAAGGAATCTCGGTTAGCTGATGCCTTTGAAGCGATTTTAGCCGCCCTGTATTTAAGTACCCACAATTTGGAGTTAATTCGTCCTTGGTTAGACCCGGAATTCAAACAGCGATCGGAAGAAATTCGCAAAGATCCAGCCCGTCATAACTATAAAGATGCCCTGCAAGAATTGACCCAAGTTCGCTATAAAATTTTACCGGAATATCGGGTTTTTGAAACCCATCGGGAACATTACCATCCCGACCGCTTTACTGCTGAGGTATGGCTACTGGGAGAACTCAAAGGCCAGGGCACTGGACGCAGTAAAAAAGCGGCGGAACAATCTGCCGCAAAGGTGGCATTTTTGGCCCTGCGAGAGTTGGATGTAGCTCAGTAATCCCTATTTATCAATATCAAATTATCCAGATTAAACCATGTCAAATCCAGTTGGGATTGCAATTCTCGGGGCGGGTCGTTGGGGCGTCCATTTGATCCGAAATTTTTTAAACCATCCCCAGGCGCGAGTGCTGGCGGTGGTGGACCCTCATGTAGAGCGATTGCACTCGGCGCGATCGCAATTTAATTTAGATGAAAGCGTGATTCTGGCAACGGATTGGCAGGACATCAAACAGTTACCGGGACTGGAAGCAATAGCAGTGGCTACTCCGGCTGCTACTCATTATGCCTTAATCTCTGATGCCCTGGAGCAGAACTATCACATCTTAGCGGAAAAACCCCTAACCCTTGACCCCGCAGAATCTCGGGAATTATATCAACGAGCAAAACAACGTCAGCGTCAAATGCTGGTGGATCATACCTATTTGTTTCATCCCGCAGTGATTGCCGGAACTGAAGTGGTGCAAGGGGGACGACTGGGGGAATTGCGCTACGGATATGCCACCCGATCGCATTTGGGTCCAGTGCGCCCAGATGTGGATGCTCTGTGGGATTTAGCGATTCATGATATTGCTATTTTTAATCGTTGGTTGGGAGAAGATCCGATTCAAGTCCAAGGGACTGGGCGAGTGTGGTTGCAACCGACTCCGGTTGAGGGAGGGGACTCGAAGCTGTTTCCCCAGGGGTTATCGGATTTTGTGATGGCAACGCTGACTTATCCGAGTGGTTTTCAGGCGTTTATTCATTTGTGCTGGTTGAATCCCGATAAACAGAGACGCTTGGCGGTGGTGGGTTGTCAAGGAACCTTGATTTTTGATGAAATGTCTGGGGATGCGCCTTTGGTGATTCAACAGGGGAGTTTAGAGCAAGAGGGCAATCGCTGGATTCCTAGTAATCAAAACCGGGAAGTGGTGAGGTTAGAACAGGCTGAACCTTTAGGGCGGGTTTGCGATCGGTTTTTGGCGTTGGTGCGTGGCGATGGACTAGGGGTGGAATCTGGGGTGATTGACTCATCTTCTGGGGCGATCGCTACAGAATTAATCACGATTCTTACGGGTTTAAGTCAGTCGATCCAACAAGGGGGAGTGCCTGTTGAGCTTTAGGACTAATTTTCCTTTATTCAAGTTGTTACTACGAACTTATGAAGATAACGACTGAAGTCGGGACGTTGAACATCGGGAAAGAGAACGACAGCAAGTCGTTACTACGAACTTGAAGAAGAGAACGCCTGAAGGCGTTACTACGAACTTGGGGAAGATAACGCCAGCAAGTCGTTACTACAAACACGAGGGATAACGACAGCAAGTCGTTACTACAAA
>CAYUEH010000886.1:0-2029 GCA_964442465.1 uncultured Laspinema sp.
GCGATCGCGACAAAAGCAGGTTTCATGAACTCTTGTCCGGTTAATCGATAGCAAATTCATCAGTTCGGTCAGTCCTCTTCAATGGGGCCTGACCGAATTTTTTTGGGCAGATTCCGCGATAAGTCATCAAGTCTTGAATTTTCTGGAAGTCTAAACCCGCAAACTAGGGGAATACAGGAGGAAAAAGATAAACTGATTACCGGCTGATCCCAGAGCTTCTGATACGCTACTCAAAGGCTGAATCTTCAGCCTTAACGGAAGTTAAGCGTAAGTGGATTATGTACGAGAAACTGACTCCCCCGACGACTGGCGATCGCGTCACCTTTGAAAATGGTGAACCCATTGTTCCCGATAACCCGATCATCCCCTTTATTCGCGGCGATGGGACGGGAGTTGATATTTGGCCCGCCTCCCAAAAAGCGATCGATGCTGCGGTAAAAGCCGCCTACGGGGACAAACGTAAAATTAGCTGGTTCAAAATCTACGCCGGTGATGAAGCCTGTGAGAAGTACGGCACCTATCAATATCTGCCCGAGGATACCAACAAGGCGATCGCCGAATATGGCATCGCTATCAAAGGCCCCTTAACCACCCCGATCGGTGGCGGGATTCGCTCCCTGAATGTGGCCCTCCGCCAAATTCACGACCTCTATACCTGTGTCCGACCCTGCAAATATTATCCCGGAACCCCCTCCCCCCACAAACATCCCGAACAACTGGATGTGATTGTCTATCGGGAAAATACCGAAGATATCTATCTCGGAATCGAGTGGCGTGCAGGTACCGAAATCTGCGAAAAATTAATTGATATTCTCAATACTCAATTAATTCCCCAAACCCCAGAACATGGGAAAAAACAAATTCGCATGGATTCCGGCATCGGCATCAAACCGATTAGCAAAACCAACTCCCAGCGTCTGGTTCGCCGTGCGATTAAACACGCCTTACGCTTGCCAAAAGCCAAGCAGATGGTGACTTTGGTCCATAAGGGCAATATTATGAAGTACACCGAAGGGGCCTTCCGGGACTGGGGTTACGAACTAGCAACCACGGAGTTTCGCAATGAGTGCGTCACGGAACGGGAATCCTGGATTTTGAGCAATAAGGAGAAAAATCCCGACCTGAGTATTGAAGATAATGCTCGTCAGATTGACCCGGGTTATGATTCCCTGACGGAGGAAAAACAGGCGGTGGTTTGCGAGGAAGTCAAGCAGGTGCTAGAGAGCATCTGGGAAACTCACGGCGATCGCAAGTGGAAAGACAAAATCATGGTCAATGACCGAATTGCCGATAGTATCTTCCAACAGGTCCAAACCCGCCCCGATGAGTATTCGATTCTAGCCACGATGAATTTAAACGGAGACTATCTCTCTGATGCAGCAGCAGCGATCGTTGGGGGATTAGGCATGGGACCCGGGGCCAATATTGGCGACCAATGTGCTATTTTTGAGGCCACCCACGGCACCGCCCCCAAACACGCCGGTCTCGATCGCATCAATCCCGGTTCCGTCATCCTCTCTGGCGTCATGATGTTGGAATACATGGGATGGCAAGAAGCCGCTGACTTGATTAAAAAAGGCATTGGTGGAGCCATTTCTAACCGCGAGGTGACTTATGATTTGGCCCGCTTAATGGAACCCCCGGTGGAAAAACCCCTCAAATGTTCCGAGTTTGCCGAGGCGATTATTAACCATTTCGACGATTAAACCTCGGACCCCCCGCTAAACATCCCCCCTGATGTTCAGGGGGGAATCTCTTCTTCGGCATATTTTGAGAATCCACCCTAAATGTAGAGGCGAGCAAGGGAATCGCCTCTACAGATTTAGGGCTTCAGCGATCGTTCCAGGACGCCAGAAATTTTTGAATTAAAGCTGGTGACAGGAGTCGAACCCGCGACCCACGCATTACAAGTGCGTTGCTCTACCAACTGAGCTACACCAGCATGAGTTTTAACTTTACCAAAGTTTGGGGCAGTTTTGCAACCCCTCTACCGGACTTTTTTGAATTGAGCACAACCCGATCGCGGATT
>CAYUEH010000887.1:0-2022 GCA_964442465.1 uncultured Laspinema sp.
GCAAGGGGCAACTCCCAATTGCCAAGGGAGGGCGATCGCTGCTAAATGTAATCTGTTAGCTGGCAATAGTCCGTTGCTATCCACTCCGGAGCCTTCAATTCTAACGAGTCCCCCCTTAACCACCTATCACTGAGCGCTCACGCAACATGAAAGTCGTATTCTTCGGTACTCCCCATTTTGCTGTTCCCACATTGCAAATTCTGTTAGCCACTCCCGAGGTTGACGTATTAGCTGTGGTCACTCAGCCCGATAGACGTCGCAGTCGCGGCAGCCAATTGGACCCTTCCCCGGTCAAAAGTTTAGCCTTAGCTCATAATCTGCCCGTCTGGCAGCCCCAACGAGTCAAAAAAGACGCTGATACTCTGGCGTTTCTGAGACAGACTCAGGCGGATTTATTCGTTGTGGTGGCTTATGGACAGATTTTATCTCAGGAAATTCTGGATATGCCCACCCTGGGCTGTGTGAATGTTCATGCCTCGCTCTTGCCTAAATACCGAGGAGCTGCTCCGATTCAATGGTCTCTGTACAATGGGGACGCGGAAACTGGAGTCACAACTATGCAAATGGAGGCCGGTTTGGACACCGGACCGATATTGCGCAAGGCTTCTGTGCCGATTGAACTGTTAGACAATGCGGATCACGTGGCTCATACGCTTTCTACGGTAGGGGCGGAGTTGTTGCTGAAAACGGTGGTGAAGTTAGGCCGTCAGCAAATTCAACCTATCCCCCAAAATGATGCGGACTCGACTTATGCGCCGTTAATTCAAAAGGAGGATTATCTGCTGGATTGGTCCCGCAGTGCAATCGCCCTCCATAACCAAATTCGCGGCTTTTTTCCCAACTGCCTAGCTCAGTTTCGCGGTCAGGACCTCAAAATTATGGCCACTGCACCTGTGGGCGATCGCTACTGGGAACAGCTTCCCCCGTCGTTTAGCGTGCTCGAACATAATTGGCCTGCCCTCTATCCGGGAGAGGGCAAACCCGGTGAAATTGTCAGTATTGCCAAACATATCGGGCCGATTGTTCAAACCGGCGACGGTTTTTTACTGTTACAACAAGTCCAGCTTTCGGGTAAACGCGCTCAATCAGGTTGGGATTTTGCCAATGGGATGCATCTACTCATGGGCGAAATGTTGGGTAATGGGAATGCCTAAGTGCCGATAGAAACGCGATCGCTTCCTACTTAGGCATCGATCGCGTCTCTTCGGATTCGGATTCGGTTAAAGGTTCAAAAAAGCGGCATCCCGCACAGGGTCCTTCTGGATTGACGGCACAGCGAATCAGTTCGGATTTAGCGTTGAAACGACAACTGGCCTCTCCAATCACCCAACGACCCTCTACAAGGCTTTTTTCAATCGGTCGCTGCGCTGACTGCACGTACAGGGCAATATTTTGCAAGCGATAACGACCAGATTTCAGTTGATATCGATGGCGGCGTTCTAGAACGGCATAAGTTTTTCCTTCGAGATCCAGATAGTGACCCGGTTGCGGATTCCAATCTAAATGCACTTTCCCCAAGGATTGCGAGGGTTTGGTTAATATCACCTCTGTGGGTAAAGAATCTGGTTCCATGATTCCTCTGTGATGTTCTTTACCTTTTTACGTTACCTTACACCGCCCCTGGATGCGGAGACTCCTCCAAATCCCTTTAGCTTTACCCCGGGTCCCTCTGCCCTAGGGGAGTCCTCATCTTCCCTTTTTCTTCCGGCAACTCAAACTCAGTCCCCAAAAGTGTGATCCGTGGATGAACCTCCCCAGCCGGTTAGGGAGCAAAACTCACGGTTTTAGTCGGTTGCATGAGTTTTTATTGTTAATCTTTTTTCAAGATTTTCACCCGCTCAACCCGAATATAATCTCAAATAGAAAGCCTCATCCATCGCTTTTTTTCTTCCCCATTTCCACTCGTTGAGGAACTCAAAAAATCATCCCCTTCTCGCTCACTGCGATTCCTACCTCCATCTTCAAGGTCATGATTCATACTCAATCCGGTTGATCAAAGCATTAAAAATTGTAGGGTGGGCA